>JBEKBL010000248.1:0-3679 GCA_050015415.1 Solirubrobacteraceae bacterium | reverse complement strand
CAGGCGGTAGAGGTGGTAGTTGATGTAGAAATCAGACGGGAAGCCGGTGCCGGTGTACTGCGGCTCGGCCCAGGTCCCGTCGGGCAGCTGCGTGTCGACGAGCCAGCAGAGGCCGCGACGCACGGCGTCGGAGTGCTCGCCGGCAGCGTGCAGCGCGAGCAGCGCCCAGGCCGTCTGCGAAGCGGTGCTCTCCCCCCGGCCGATCCACGCCGGATCGTCGTAGGAGCGCGCGTCCTCGCCCCAGCCGCCGTCGGCGTTCTGGTGCTCCTCGAGCCAGCGCACGGCGCTGCGGATCCGGTGATCGCCCGGCTGGACGCCGGCCGCCACGAGCGCCGGCACGACGGCTCCGGTGCCGTAGATGTGGTTGACGCCCCAGCGGCCGAACCACGAGCCGCCGGGCTCCTGGTTGGCGCTCAGCCAGGCGAGGCCGCTGCGAGCGTACTCGCCGTCTCGCTGATCGAGCGCTGCGAGCATCTCCAGCACGTGCGCGGTGACGTCGGCGCTCGGCGGGTCGATCACCTCGCCGAAGTCGCAGAACGGCAGCTCACGGATCAGCGGGCGCGTGTTGTCGGCGTCGAACGCCCCCCAGCCGCCGTCGGTGCTGCGCATCCCCTCGAGCCAGCGCACGGCGAGATCGATCGAGCGGCGCAGCCGCTCGCGGTCCGGATGATCGACGCGCAGCAGGGCGAGCACGACCTCTGCCGTGTCGTCGACGTCGGGGTAGTTGTCGTTCGCGAACTCGAACGACCAGCCGCCCGGCGCGAGGCTCGGTCGGCGGACCGACCAGTCGCCGGGCACCATAACCTGCTCGCCGAGCAGCCAGTCGGCGGCCGCCACGAGCGCCGGATCATCGGCTTCGACGCCCGCGTCGGCGAGCGCGACGACGGCCAGCGCGGTGTCCCAGACCGGGGACTGGCAGGCCTCGAGGCGGCGCGTGCCACCGGCCTCCCCAGTGGGGTCGTCGATCGTGAAGCGGTCGAGCCCGGCGAGTCCTGCGCGCATCACCGGATGCTCGAGCGGGTAGCCGCGCAGGTGCAGCGCGATCAGCGAGTAGACCCAGGGCGGCTGGATTCCGCCCCACGAGCCGTCGGCCTCCTGGCGGCGCACGATCCAGCGCTCGGCGCGCATCGCAGCGTGCTCGCGCAGGGCGCGCACGGGGCGGCGCTGGTAGAGGTGCAGCGCGCGGTCGATCGCCGTCAGCGTGCGCCCGCGCAGCGACGAGGCGCGCGGGCGCGACCACGGCTGCGAACCGCGCAGCTCCTCGAGCGCGAAGGGCAGCGAGCGCACTGGCCGCTCGGAGACGACGATCGTCAGCGCGACGATCGTCTGGCGCGCCCAGCAGGCGAAGTCGTAGACGTTGAGCGGCACCCATGGCGGCAGCAGCATCAGCTCGGGCGGCAGCGCCGGGATGTTGTCCCACGACCAGAGGCCAAACAGCGCCAGCCAGATGTGCGTGAAGACGCGCGTCTGCTCGAGGCCGCCAGCCTCGCGGATCATCGCGGCCGCCGCGCGCATATGCTCGTCCTCGGGCCCGTGGCCAGCAAGGCGCAGCGCGACGTAGGCCTCGACGGTCGTCGACAGGTCGCCCGGCCCACCGAAGAACTTCGCCCACGAACCATCTTCGCGTTGCTGGCTCGAGATCCATTCCGCCGCCCGGCGCGTCTCCTGCTCGGTGCGGATAGCGAGGAACTCGCGCAGCAGCAGATCCTCGGCGTCCATCGTCACGTTCGTCTCGAGCTCACCCTTCCACCAGCCGTCCTCGTGCTGGAGCGAGCGAAGGTGAGCGCAGGCCCGCTTCAGCGCCGTCCGTGGCGCGCCGAGCCCGACGATCGGCGCCTGCGGTTCGCCACCGGGCCGGCTATCGACAGTCCCGGCGAGCGTCTCGCCGGGCTGGGTGGCTGCACGCATGAAGGCCCGTATATCCGATCGAAGATGAGAGGAGGCTTAGAGCGGCGCCCCCACAAGCGCCGTTTCAATCGGCGGCTTCGGGGTGCGCAGCCGCCAGATCGGCGAGATCCTGGAGGTCCTGCGGGCGTCCGGCGGCGCGCTTCATCGTGCGCAGCTTCTCGAGCGAGCAGACCGTGACCGGAACGCCGAACGCGGTGTCGGTCTGAGCATCAGCGGCAAGATCAGCGAAGGCGTGGTCTGCGTCGATGCCCGGAATCCACTGCATCACGTCGACGATGCCGTACGGCGTCTCCAACCGGAAGTTTCCGCCCTCAGCGAGGTCCTCCACGCGAGTCGGGTCAAACGGCATCTCCTGTGCGCCGAAGTCCTGGTCGTCCACGCCGACCTGGGTAACGCCCAGCTCTCGCAACAATGACGCAAGCCGGCCGAGGTTCTCGCGGCTCGGCGACGGGCACAGGTCGAGGTCCTTGGTGGCTCGGATCACCCCGTGCGCATTCACCGCCAGACCGCCGATCAGGATGTACTCGACCCTCGCTCCGGCGAGACGCCCGAAAAGCGCCTCGATGTCCAGCGCCTGCGTCAGCGATCCGCCCTGGCGAACGCACGAGCCAACTCGAATGCAGCCTTGATCAGGGCGTTGGCCTGCTCGAGGTTCTCACCCAGGGGCCGCGCTCCGTCGATCCGGAACATCTCGCGCCGCGCGGCTTCATTGTGCCTGACGTCGGCGTCGATCTCCTCTTGCGAGTGCGCTTGCACAGGTCAAATGATTGCATTCGACCCGGTCGCTGCTCGGCGGTCCACGGCTCCTTCAGGCCGTGGACTACCCTTGGCGGAGCGGCTGCCGAGTCGGCGCGGTGATCGTCGCGGGCTCGCTCATCTGCCTCGAGCTACCGCCGGTCGGGATGAATGTCACGACGATCGTGACGTGCAGCTTGTGGCGCGCCCGCAAGAGCGCGAGCGCCGCCCGCGTCGGTGAGAGCGTCAACGAGGTCGTGCCCGGACCGTCCGCTGCGTCGCTCGCGGCGGCGTAGGTCAGCGTCCGATGCACCACGACCTTGTGGCGGTGCTGGCCCCGTCCGCTTTCCACCGTGAGCGTCTCGGAGAACGTGACGCGCGCGTCGAATCTGCCGGCGTCGCTGCTCTCGAGCTGCAGCGTCACCTTACCGCCGACCTCCAGCTTCCGCGACAGCGTCGAGAACTCGTTCGACGGCACGGTGGTTGTGGGGGTCAGCGAGCTGGTCGCCGTTGGTGGTGGCGGTGGCGGAGGTGGCGTCGTCCTCGTGACGCTGCCGCCGGCGCTGTATTCGGCCTCGACCTGCGCGGCCGTCAGCTCGCTCAAGAACACGGCTGCGTCGCTCATGCTGCCCGAGAACGCGCTCGTCGGGCCGTTCGGCCAGCCGGCGCTCAGGTACCCACCGAGCTGCCAGTTGGCGAGGTAGGACGCTGCGGTCGCGGTGGAACCGGACGCTACGAGCTGCCCGTCGACGTACAGGCGCATTCCGTCGCTGCCCTGGGTCGCGACCACGAAATGCCACTGGCCGTCGTTGTATGAGCGCGGACTCTGGATCGTGCTCGTCGTCGGGGACTGCACGCCAAAATCAAGCTGGCCGCTGCTCGTCATGTACACGACGCGGTCGAGACCGCCGCTCGCGTCGGCGTAGGTTGCGAGAACGCCGCCGCTCGTCGAGGTCGTGTTGAACCACAGCTCCTCGGAGTAGGTGCTCGGAGCCGCCTGTGGCTGCGTCGAGACCACCTGGCCACCGTTCAGCGT
>JBEKBL010000247.1:0-3686 GCA_050015415.1 Solirubrobacteraceae bacterium | reverse complement strand
CGGATCTTCGAGCGCGGAGTCGGCGAGACGATGTCCTCGGGAACTGGTGCGATCGGCGCTGCCGTCGCCCACCACCTCGCGGGCGGCGAGCGGCGGATCACGGTCGTGCTCGACGGCGGCGAGCTCGAGGTGGAGATCGGCGAGGACCTGAATGTCACACTGACTGGCTGGGCAGTCCCCGTCTACGCGGGCACGCTCGCCGATGATTTCGTCAAGGAGCTCAATGAGACACAGTGATCGCCTGGAGCGGATACCGCCCTACCTGTTCGCCCAGCTGGAGCGAAAGATCGCCGATAAGCGTGCGGCCGGGGTGGACGTGATCACGCTCGCGATCGGCGACCCGGATACGCCGACCTACCCGCCGATCGTGGAAGCGGCGCAGCGGGCACTCGCCAACCCGACGACCCACACCTACCCCTCGAACCGCGGCCGCGAAGAGTTTCGCCACGCCGTCTCGATGTTCTACGCGCGGCGCTTCGGGGTGGAGATCGACTTCGATGGCGAGGTGATGCCGGCGATCGGCGCCAAGGAGTGCATCTTCAATCTCAACCTCGCCTTTCTCGATCCCGGCGACGTCGCGCTCGCGGCCGATCCCGGCTATCCGGTCTACACCGGTGGCCCGCTGCTCGTCGGCGCCGAAGGGGTGCGGATGCCGCTGGTGCCTGAGCTCGGCTTCATCCCCGACCTCGATGCGATCGACGCCGCGACGCGCAAGCGGGCGCGCATCCTCTTCGTCAACTACCCGAATAATCCGACCGGCGCCGTCGTACCGGAGGGCTTCTTTGAGCGGCTCGTCGAGTTCGGCGCCGCGAACGACATCCTGATCGTCCACGACAACGCCTATTCGGAGACGACTTACGACGGCTATGTCGCGCCCTCGTTCCTCGCCACTCCGGGTGCGAAGGAGGTTGGTGTCGAGGTCTTTTCGCTCTCCAAGGGTTACAACATGACCGGCTGGCGCTGCGCGGCAATCGTCGGTAACCGCGACGCCATCGCGTCGTACTGGCGGCTCAAGACGAACGTCGATTCGGGCCTCTTCGAAGCTGTGCAGCTAGCCGGGGCGGCGGCGCTGCAACCATCGCTCGACGTCTATGTGCGCGGCATGAACCAGGTCTATCAACGCCGGCGCGATCTCGTCTGTGATGCGCTCGCGCGGATCGGCGTCAACGTCACACGCCCACGCGGCACGATCTACATCTGGGCGCCGGTGCCGGGCGGCTATGAGAGCGCGGCCGCCTACTGCGAGTACGTGCTCGAGGAGGCAGCGGTTGTCATCTCGCCGGGTGGCGCCTACGGCCCCAACGGCGAGGGCTTCTTCAGGATCTCGCTCACGACGCCCGACGACCGGTTGACCGCCGCGATCGAGCGACTCGGAAGGCTCGCGGCATGAGCGCCGGGCGCGCTCGCCAGCGCGCCGTCTGCATCGCCGCGCAGACGGCACCGGCTGAGCTGCTCGAGCTGGAGGAGCTGCTGCGCACGGCCGGCGTCGCGGTTCTCGGGACGCTCGTGCAGCAGCGCGAGCGTCCGCACCCGCACAGCTATCTAGGAACCGGGAAGCTTGCCGAGTTGAAGCAGCTCGCCCAAGAGCTCGACGCGAACGTGATCGCCTGTGACGATGAGCTGACGCCGCGGCAGGAGCGCACGCTGGAGGCGGCGCTCGGCATTGCCGTGATCGATCGCACGGCGATCATCCTCGACATCTTCGCGCGACACGCGAACAGCGCCGACGGCAAGCTGCAGGTCGAGCTGGCCCAGCTCGAATACAACCTCGCGCGGATGCGCGGGCTGTGGACGCACCTCGAGCGCCTCGGCGGCGGCGTCGGAACCCGCGGACCGGGCGAGGCGCAGATCGAGACCGATCGCCGGCTTGCCCGCAGCCGGATTGCCGCACTCCGCCGGCGCTTGGCCGACGTGCAGGGGACGCGCCAGGTGATGCGGCGCGAGCGTGAGCGCTCGCAGGTCCCACAGATCGCGCTCGCGGGCTACACGAACGCTGGGAAGTCTTCGCTCCTACGGGCGCTCACCGGGGCTGACGTCTCGGTCGCCGACAGCCTCTTTCACACCCTCGACCCGACGACCCGGCTGCTCGAGGTGAACGGACGCGACCACCTGATAACAGACACCGTCGGTTTCATTCGCAAGCTCCCGCACCAGCTGGTCGACGCGTTTGCCGCAACGCTCGAGGAGACGCGGCGCGCCGCGCTGATCATCCACGTCGTCGATGCAAGTGCTGATGAGCCGGAGCTCGAGGCGATGGTCGCCGCCGTCGAGGCCGTGCTCGAGGAGATCGGGGCCGGCGACGTTCCGCGGCTGCTCGCGCTCAACAAGGCTGATCTGCTCGACGACGCGGCCCGCGCGCAGGCCTGGAGCGGGCGGCGCGACGCGCTTCTCGTGTCGGCCGAGAGCGGGGAGGGTCTCGACGCGCTACGCGAGCGGATCGACGCCACGTTCGTCCGCGCGCTCGAGCCGGTCGAGCTGCTGGTGCCCTACAGCGACGGTGGCCAGATCGCGGAGTTGCACGAGCTCGCCGGGGAGCTGCATCGCGAGGACACCGAGCAGGGGGTGCGCGTGACCGCGCTGCTGACGCCCGCCTCTGCCAAGCGTTTCGCCCGCTACAGCACCGCTGCGCCGAGTCGTAACGGCCGATGAGGCTCGAGTTCGCGCGGCTCACAGCGGACGCTGCGGTGCCGACGCGCGCCTACCCCGGTGACGCGGGCCTCGATCTCTACAGCGCCGAGGCGGCACGGATCGAGCCCGGTGAGCGCGCGAGCGTCGGCACGGGGGTAGCCGTCGCAATTCCCGACGGTCACGCCGGGCTCGTGCTGCCGCGCTCGGGGCTTGCGGCGCGGCACGGGATCGCGCTCGTCAACGCTCCAGGGCTGATCGACTCCGGTTATCGCGGCGAGTTGCGCGTGCTGCTGCTCAACACGGACAGCAGCGAGTCGTTCGTGGTCGAGCCCGGCGACCGGATCGCGCAACTCGTGGTCGTCTCGCTGCCGGAGGTCGAGCTGGCTGAGCGCGAAACGCTCGAAGACGCGACTCGCGGAGAACGCGGGTTTGGCTCGAGCGGTAGCTGACTAGCGCTCGCGGCACTGATTTTCAAAGCCCTGCGGCCTGCAGCGCGTTGGCGTGTGCGGCGTCCTCGAGCGTGTCGTCGAGGGCCACGAGATCGCTCTGCTCGATACCCAGGGCGCTGGCGATCAGCCAGTCGCAGAGCCAGCTGTTCTTTGGCAGCAGTGGGCCGTGGACGTAGGTACCGATGACGCTGCCGGCGCGCGCGCCCTCGGAGCCGCTGCGGCCGTCGTTGCCGTGCCCGCGGATCACGCGTCCGAGTGGCTCCTGGCCTGCCGCGAGCCTGGTCCGACCAGCGTGATTCTCGAAGCCGACGATCACCGCGTGCTCGAACGCGACTGCGATGTTCCCGATCAAGCGGGGACCGTCCTCGCGGATTGTCACGACGTCGAGCAGCCCGACGCCCTCGACGCTCTGCTCGCCGATTTCATAGGAGCGTCCGAGGAGTTGGTAGCCGCCGCAGACGCCGAGCACGACCGCGCTGCGCGCAGCCGCGGCGCGCAGCGCCTCGGCCTTGTGCGCGACGAGGTCGGCTGCGCACCGCAGCTGGTCAGCGTCCTGCCCGCCACCGATGTAGTAGAGGTCGTGCTCGTCGCGCAGCGTGTCGGCGAGCG
>JBEKBL010000246.1:0-3703 GCA_050015415.1 Solirubrobacteraceae bacterium | reverse complement strand
TCGGGGAAGCTCCAGCCGGCCTTGATCGCCTCATCGCCGAGGAACCGCTCGACCGAGTTGATGCCGACCGCCTCGTCGAGCTGTCCGCGGTTGCACTCACTCTCGCAGGGGTGAAAGCAGATTCTGCCCATCACAGCCGGCAGCGGGTTGGTCTGCACGAGCGTGCGCCAGGCCTGCTCGTAGCCGCCAATACCGGACTCGGCGTCGTACAGCCAGGATTGGATGTCCTCGCCGGCCGGGCAGGCGTGGCTGCACGGCGGTAGCCGGCGCACGTACTGCGGGCGCTCGGTGCGCCAGTCGCCGGTGCGGTTGGCGAGGCTCGAGCCAACATCCAGGGTTATCGCAAACGGGCGCTTGTCGCTCGCCGCGTCAGCGCCGGAGGTCATGACGGTCCCCGCTCGGAGGTAGCGAGCGCTTCCAGCAGGCCGATGTCGGTCGGCGCGTCGGCGTCCTCGAGCAGCCGGTAGCGCTCGATGTTGCGGTCAGCGAGTGTCTGGAGTCGAGTCAGCACATCAGGGCGGCCGTCGCCTGCAAACAGGTGCGCGAAGCGCTTCTGGCGTCGCAGGTACTCCTCGACTGCGACCTTGTTGCGGATCCGCGAGACCGACGTGATCCGGCCCTCGACTGCTTCGAAGACCGGGAACAGGCCGCTCTCCTTGGCGAGCCGTGCGATCAGGATCGTCTCGCCGGTCGCCGATCCCCACCCGAGCGGGCACGGCACGAGCACGTGGAGGTAGCGCGGGCCGTGGAAGCCCATCGCGCGCGTGACCTTCGCCTCGAGGTCGCGCAGATCGGCGACGGTTGCGGTGGCGACGTAGGGGATCTCGTGCGCCATTGCGATCAGCGGCGCACTCTTGCCCTGTCCGAACGCGTTGCCCGGATGACCGCCGAGCGGCTCGGTCGTTGCGGTTCGAGCGGCCGGCGGCGTTGCGCCGGAGCGCTGCACGCCGGTATTCATGTAGCCCTGATTGTCGTAGCAGACGTAGAGCACGTCGTCGCCGCGCTCGAACATCCCCGACAAGCAGGCGAAGCCGATGTCGACGGTGCCGCCGTCGCCGCCCTGCCCGACGACGCGGACGTCAGTCCGTCCCTTCGCGCGCAGCGCAGCAGCGACGCCGGTCGCGACAGCTGGCGCGTTGGCAAATAGAGAATGGATCCACGGCAGCCGCCATGACGACTCGGGGTAGGGGGTCGAGAACACCTCGAGGCATCCGGTGGCGTTCGCGGCGATCAGCCGCCCATCGGTGGCGCGCAACGCCGCATCGAGCACTACCCGGGCACCGAGCGCCTCGCCGCAGCCCTGGCAGGCTCGGTGGCCCTTGGTGATCGAGTTCGAACGATCGGCGTCGGACTGGACCGAGCGGTCGGTCTCGTCGAGCAGTCGCCCGCCGACAGCGAAGGTGCCCGTCTGGTAGAAGGGCAGCGGGGTGCTCATACCGGCCCCGCGGCAACGATGCCGAGCTCGCGGAGGATCGCCTCGGCGTGGGGGCCGGGGCGCGCTCCGTCGCCGTCCCGGGCGCCGCCGATGCCCGACCTGGTCAGCTCACGCTCGACGACATCGGCGCGCAGGTCGAGGAAGTGAAGCTCACCGAGCTCACCGGCGATCGCTTGGGCGAGCATCGTGCGCAGCGAGCGGCGCGTGATCGCACGGCCGCCGAGGCCAGCGATCACGGTGTTCGCATGGGTCGGCAGCCCGGCGAGCGCGGTGCGGACGTTCGCCGAGACGATCCCGCCAACGCCGACGGCGAACGCGCGCTCGAGCACGACGACGCGCTCAGCGTGCTCCAGCGCGGTGCGCAGCTCGCCCAGCGGGAAGGGACGGAACGACTTGAGCGCTACGGCGCCGATCGATACGCCCTCCTCGCGCAGCTCGTCGATCACCTCGTACAACGTGCCGAGCGTAGAGCCGAGGGCGAGCACGATCGTCTCCGCGTCATCGCTGCGGTAGCCGTCGAGCAGGCCGCCGGCGGCGCGGCCAAAGCGCTCGTGGAACTCGGCCGCGACCTGCGGGATCACATCGAGTGCCTGGATCTGCTTGGCGTGCTGGAGGTAGCGCACCTCGCTGAAGGCCTCCGGCCCGACCATCGCGCCGATTGTCATCGCGTCGTCGGGATCGAGCACTTGGCGCGGCTCGAACGCAGGCAGGAATGCGTCGACATCGCCCTGCGCTGGGACCTCCAGCGGTTCGAACGCGTGAGTCAGCACGAACCCGTCCATGCAGACCATCACTGGCGTCGAGAGCTCCTCGGCGATCCGGAATGCCTGTACGTGCAGGTCGACCGCCTCCTGGTTGTCCTGTGCGTAGAGCTGGATCCAGCCGCAGTCGCGCAGCGCCATCGAGTCCGAGTGGTCGTTCCAGATGTTGATCGGCGCGCCGATCGCGCGGTTGGCGCAGGTCATCACGATCGGCAGACCGAGCCCGGCGGCGTTGAACAGCGCCTCGGTCATGTAGAGCAGACCCTGGCTCGCGGTCGCGGTGTAGGCGCGCGCTCCGGTTGCCGACGCGCCGATCGACACCGACATAGCGGCGAACTCTGACTCGACATTGACAACCTCGCAGTGCTCGAGCTCACCGCTCAGCGCCAGGCGCGAAAGCGCCTCGACGATGTGCGTCTGCGGCGTGATCGGGTAGGCACAGACAACCTCCGGGCGGCAGCGAGCCACTGCTCGCGCTACTGCCTGGGAGCCCTCGAGCTGCTCACGCATGGCTCGCCTGGCCCGCCTGCACGAGATTGAACGCGTCACGCGCGGCGGCGGTGTTGCCCGTTGCGGCGGCGCCTGCAAAGCGCTGCTCGATCGCCTGCTGCAGGGCTTCGAACGAAACCACGGCCGTCAATCCGGCGAGCGCGCCCAGCAGCGTCGCGTTTGTGATCTGCCGTCCCGTGTGGGCGCGCGCCAGCTCGCTCGCTCCGACCGTCACGAGCCGCTCCGATCGGTGATGCTCGCGCAGCTCCGTCAGCCCGAGCTCGTCGATGCTCCGCGTCGAGTTGATCAGCACGTAGCCGTCCTCGACAAGGCCACTGAAGACATCGACATGCGCCAGGAGCGTCGGGTCCTGCACGACCACCGCGTCGGGTTCGGCGATCGGCTCGCGCAACCGGATCCGCCGCTCGTCGATACGGCAGAACGCGGTCACCGGGGCACCCATCCGCTCAGAGCCAAAGCTTGGAACGGCCTCCGACTCCAAGCCGCCGGCGAACGCCGCCAGTGACAGCACCACCGCTGCTGCCACGACGCCCTGGCCACCGCGCCCGTGGACCCGCACCGAGAACATGCATGCAGGCTAGGACGACCCCGGCCCACCTCGCATCGGGCTGGCTCCACGTGGCGCCTGCGTAGTTCACCGCAGGCGTTTGATCAGGCGTTCGCGAGGTCACGCCGGCGGAACAGCGCCACTGCGACCAGCGCGGCGCCAACCCCGATCGCGCCCAATGCGAGTGCCGCACCGACGCGGAACGGAGCCGCCGGAACCAGGCCGATGTGCGCGTAGGGTGTTAGCGCAACGAGCCAGTGCGGGACGCTCAACGCTGAGCCGACGAGGTACCAGAGAAACGCGACGCTCGCCAGACCGTAGGCGACGGCGGCGCCGGCGCGCGGCGCCAGCGCGTAGGCGAGGGCGCCGATGCCGAGGAAGAGGAGTGCCGTCGGCAGACAGTTCGCGCCCGCCTCAAGCATCTGAACGAGCGTCACATGATCCCCTTGG
>JBEKBL010000245.1:0-3711 GCA_050015415.1 Solirubrobacteraceae bacterium | reverse complement strand
GCTGTTCGAGAGCAAGACCACGGTCGTCGGCGCCGCATGGAACTACCAGACGAACACGCTTGTGGCGGCGGGAGCGAAGGTCGCCCAGACGATCCCGAAAGAGGGTGCGACCGGTTGGGCTGACACGTGGATGCTCGCGACCAAGGCGCCGGACCCCAATTGCGCCTACAAGTGGATGCAGTGGGTGACGACGCCGAAGGTACAGGCGGAAGAGGCGCTCTACTTCGGTGAGACGCCTGCGAACAAGCTCGCGTGCCCGATCATGAATTCGATCCAGAAGGGCGGCTGCGCCGAGTACCACGCGAACGCGCCGGCGGCCTACTTCAACACGATCAAGTTCTGGAAGACGCCGCTCGCTCAGTGCGACAACGGCAAAGATGACTGTGTTCCCTACCAGGACTGGGCGACAGCCTGGACCCAGATAACGAGCTAGCTGGTCAACGCAGCATGTCGTCGACCGTGATCCCAGCGGGACGGTCTGGCGGGCGGGTGGCCCGTGCCTCCGCGATGCTCTGGCGTCGCGGGTGGTTGCGGGCCACCCTGACCCTTACCCCGCCGCTCGCCTGGTTCCTGGTCATCTACCTCGCGTCGCTCGTCGTGATGTTGATCACGGCGTTCTGGAGCGTGAACCCGTTCACGAACGCCCTGGAGCACACCTGGACGCTCGCGAACTTCAACCTGCTGTTCACCGGCACTTACGAGACGATCATCGTTCGAACCGTCGCGATGGCCGCGATCGTCACCGTGACCGACGCGATCCTCGCTTTGCCGTTCGCCTATTTCATGGCACGCATCGCGTCGCCGCGCGTGCGCCAGCTGCTCTTCACGGCAGTGCTGTTACCGCTGTGGGCGAGCTACCTCGCACGCGTCTACGCCTGGATCGTGATCCTCCAGAAGGGTGGAACGCTCAGCTGGGCCTTCCAGCACGTCGGTCTCGGCACGGTCAACATCGGCTACTCGAACACGGCGATGTGGCTGGTGTTCTCCTACATCTGGCTGCCGTTCATGATCGTTCCGCTGTATGGCGCGCTCGAGCGCATACCCGACTCGCTGTTCGAGGCGTCGGGTGATCTCGGAGCGCGAGGCTGGCGGACGCTCGTGAGCGTCATTCTGCCGCTCGCCCTGCCCGGCATCATCGCCGGTTCGATCTTCACGTTCTCGCTCACGCTCGGAGACTTCATCACGCCGCTCCTGGTCGGCGGCGCAAGCTCGAACTTCATCGGCAACGCGATCTATGTGAATCTCGGCACCGCCGGCAATCTGCCGTTCGCGGCGACGCTCGCGATGGTGCCGATCGTGATCATGATCTTCTACCTGCTGGCCGCAAAGCGGCTCGGCGCGTTCGAGGCGATCTGATGAACGGTCGCGGGACGCGTATCGGGCTGACGGTCTGGGTGATTGGTGTTTTGCTGTTCCTGTTCGTTCCGATCGGGATCATCTGCCTGTACGCGTTCAACAAGTCGAACGTCCAGAGCTGGCCGATCGCCGGACTGTCGTTCAAATGGTTCCCGATCGCATGGAACGATCCTCAGGTCCAGGCGGCACTCGTGCTCTCGCTCAAGGCGGCGGTTGCCGCGACGGCCGTGGCGCTGATCCTCGGGAGCGCGGCCGCCTTCGGTGTCCACCGCTTCCGCTTCTTCGGGCGCGACGCGGTGTCGCTGTTGCTCGTTCTGCCGCTTGCGCTTCCCGGGATCATCACCGGGATCGCCCTCAACTCGGCCTTCCAGTTCGCCGGCGTGCAGTTGTCGCTTTTCACGATCATCATCGGCCACGCCACGTTCTGCATCGTCGTGGTCTACAACAACGTGTTGGCGCGGTTGCGCCGGGTCTCCGGCTCCCTGTACGAGGCGGCCGCCGACCTTGGCGCGCACGGCCTGTTCACCTTCCGCACGATCACGTTGCCGACCCTGTCGACGGCGCTCGTCTCGGGTGCGCTACTCGCCTTCGCACTGTCATTCGACGAGGTGATCGTGACGACGTTCACCGCCGGAGCGCAGAACACCCTTCCCCTGTGGATCTTTGGCGCAATCCGACTCGGTCAGCAGCTGCCGGAGGTCAATGTGGTCGTCACCGCGATCCTCGTGCTGACCCTCGTGCCGGTCGCGATCGCCGCTCGCCTGACCGGTGGCGGCGGCGTGACACGCGCGTCGGCGGGAACGAGCCGGCGGGAGCGGATCGCCGCCGCGGAGGCCGGGACGCAGGCGTGAGCCCAGCCCCGACTGTGAGGATGCTGCTGGCGCCCCGCGAGTGCTCTAACCGGCGGGAAGCGGGCTGGGGGTGGGCGTGCGCAGGGCGTCGGCGAGGAGCATGAGGTAGCGCGTCGCGCTCGCCGGCGCCGGGCAGGTCGGAGAGTGCTTAGCCGTGGCGGTGACCATCTGGATCAGGAGCGGGAGCTCCGAGGGTTCGAGGTCGCCGCGGATCCTTCCGCCGGCCTGGGCGCGAGAGAAGAGGACGCTGAGCGGTTCGAAGACACGGACGTTGATCTCGTCCTTCAGCTCGAGCATCACGCCTGACTGGTCGAGCGCCTGGAGGAAGACCATGTTCGCGGTCTGGATCTCGATCAGCGCGCGGATGCCGGCGAGCAGCGCCTCCCACGGATCGGGCAGCGCGCCAGCCGCCGCTATTTCGAGCTCGAGCTCGCCGATACGAGTGTCGAAGATCGCCCGCAGCAGCCGTTCCTTCGTCGGGAAGCGCCGGTAGATCGTGGCTGCGCCGACGCCGGCGCGCCGCGCGATCTCCTCGATCGGGACCTCGTAGCCAAGCTCCGCGAAGGCCTCGTGCGCGGCGGCGACGATTCGGTCCTGGTTGCGTTGCGCGTCGACCCGCAACGCGCGGTCGGGCGAGGTCGTAGCCATCTCGTGACGTATGTTACCAAAGCGGAATGCCAACTCTCACTTGTGCTAGCGTGTCGCGCGCAACCGAAAACGCGTCGAGTAAGGGGCTGGATTTTTGATGAGGACGCTTGCGCGCTGGTGCATCGCCCACAGGAGAACAGTTGTTGTCGGCTGGGTTGTCGTTCTGATCGTGGCGAACGTCGCAGGCGCAGCCGCGGGGTCCGACTACAACAGCAACTTCAAGGGCCAGAGCTCGGCCGGCTCGCAGCGCGCGCTCGACCTCCTGGGCAAGTACTTCCCGCAGCGCAAGGGTGACTCGGCAGCGGTCGTCTTCGAATCGGCGCCCCCGATTACGAGCCCGGCGGTCCGCGCTGATATCAACCGGCTGCTGAAGCGCATCGGCGGTGAACCACACGTCAGCGGCGTCGTCTCGCCGTACGGCGCGACGCAGCAGATTTCGCCCGACGGCCACATCGCCTACGCGACGGTCCTCTTCAACGAGCGCTCCTTCCAGCTACCCGCGGGCTCGATCAACCGCGTGATCCACACGGCTGAGGGGGCCCGGACGAGCACGCTCCAGATCCAACTCGGCGGTTCGCCGATCGAGCAGGTTGAGCCGCCGTCGACAGGGCCCGCGACCGGCATTGGCGTCCTCGCGGCGATCGTCATCCTGCTGCTGACATTCGGCACGGTCGTCGCTGCGGGGCTGCCGCTACTCGCCGCACTGCTCGCGCTCGGAACCTCGCTCGGGCTGATCGAGCTGCTGACCCACGTGATCGACGTAGTCAACTTCACGCCCGAACTGGCCGCGATGATCGGCCTCGGCGTCGGCATCGACTACGCCCTTTTCGTCGTCACCCGCTACCGCTCCGGTCTC
>JBEKBL010000244.1:0-3712 GCA_050015415.1 Solirubrobacteraceae bacterium | reverse complement strand
TCGTGTGCGTTTTCCAGTCTGACTGCTCCACAGCGCGTCCCGCCGCCGGAACGTCCCCCGGGCCTTCGTACTGGACGGTGATCGCCCGGCCCTCCCGGCGGCCGGACTCGCGGTGTTCAGTCCTTCTGGAACTCGCACACGAGCTACAAGGGGCTGTTCGCCGTCGACGGTGGCGACACGCAGAGCGTTGGCCAGACGGTCCAGAAGTACGGCCTCGCGAAGAAGGGCATCAAGGCTGGCGGTTTCGATCTAACTCCGATCACACAGACGGAGCTGGCGTCCGGCAACCTCGAGTTCACGATCGATCAGCAGCCCTACTTGCAGGGCTTCCTGCCCGTGCTGGAGTTCTTCCTCTACCACGCGTCCGATCAGCTGAGCGGCATCGCCGATGTCGACACGGGTCTGAAGTTCCTCGACAAGACCACGGTAGCGCCCTACAACAACACCAAGAGCCGCTACGAGGGCACCAGCGCAGCCGCCGGCGTCACGAAGAGCTAAGAGAAGCAACGTCGCATCCGGATAGGCAGGGGATGATGTCCGGCAAGACCGGCAGCGAAGCTCCGGTCATCGCCCAGGCGGGGGGTTCCGAGAAGAAGCGCGGAACCCCCCGCTTTGCGAGCGCTGCGCGAAATCTCGCCATGCGCTTCCTCACGTTGCGTGAGGGCAGCATCATCGTCGTGACCATCGCGGTATGGGTGTACTTCTCGGTGACTCTGCCGGCGTCGTCCAACTTCCTCACCTACGGGAACTTCGAGGATCTGCTCCCGTACTTCGCCCCGTTCGCGATCCTCGCGTCCGGTCTGGTCTTCCTGCTGATCAACGGAGAGATCGACCTCTCGATCGGCGGCGTTTACCTGTTCGCGCCGATCATGTATTACGAGATCGCAAAGGCCAATGTCCCGCTCGTACCGAGCGTGATTCTTGCGCTGTTGATTTGCGCACTGATCGGCGTCATCAATGGCTTCGTCACGGCGTACCTGGGCGTGGCCTCGTTCATCGCGACTCTCGGCTCGCTTCTCACGCTCGAGGGCCTCACGTTGATCATCTCCCAAGGCGAGCAACTCGAGCCGCCCGGCTCGGTGGTAACTGGCACGCTCCATGTCACCACGTTCGCGCAGGTCTTCGGTGCAGGCACGTATTCGGAGCTCATCTGGGCCCTTGTCATCGTCGCCATCCTGGCTGTGGCGTTGGCCCGAACGCGCTGGGGTTTGCACACCATCGCCGTCGGCTCCAACAGGGTCGCTGCGGCGGAGGCAGGCGTAAAGGTTCGCTTTGTCCTGATTCGCAATTTCATGGTCTGCAGCACCTGCGCCGGACTCGTTGGCATCCTCGAGTCGATTCGCACCAGCTCGATCACGCCCGACCCAGGTGCAGCGAACGGCGTTCTCCTTGACTCGATCGCGGCGGCCGTGATCGGCGGCACGTTGCTCGCCGGCGGATCGGGAACGGTCATTGGCGCGCTGATCGGCGCGCTTTTCCTGGGCATCCTTCAGGACGGCCTCGCTATCCAGGGGGTCAACGCCTACTACCTCGACGCCTACCTCGGGCTGGCGATCCTTTTCGCGATGCTCGTGAACGTCTATCTCGGACGGGTCCGTAGGAGGTCGGGTCGTGGCTGACCAACCGCTCGCCGGTGAGACCATCGTCGCTCCCGCCTCGGCGGACGAAGACGTCCTGCGCGTCGAGCACATTGCCAAGAGCTTCGGGCCGGTCACCGCCCTGCGCGACGTCAGCCTCCATCTCAAGAAGGGAGAGGTGCTGGGTCTGCTCGGCGATAACGGTGCCGGCAAGTCGACGCTGATCAAGACGATCTGCGGCTTCCAAAAGCAGGACTCGGGGACGATGTGGCTCAAGGGCGAACGGTACGAGCCAAAGAGCGTCGAGCACGCGCGTTCGCTCGGTGTCGATGTCGTGTACCAGGACCTTGCGCTGATCGACGAGCTGAGCGTCTACCAGAACATGTTCCTCTGCCGCGAGGAGCGCGTCGCAGGGCTGCCGTTTCTCGCGCAGCGACAGATGAAGCGCGAGGCACGCAAGGCGCTCGACGATATCGGGATCAACCTGCCGCGGCTCGACATTCCGGTGGCTCGGCTTTCGGGTGGTCAACGCCAGTCGATTGCCGTGGCGCGCGGCGTCTACTCGGACGCGGACATCCTGCTGCTCGACGAGCCGCTCGCCGCGATGGGGGCCAAAGAGGGCGCGATGATCCTCGACCTGATCGCCCGCCTGAAGGATGAGGGCAAGCTCTCGATGATCATGATCCTCCACAACTATGTTCACGTGCTCGAAAGCTGCGACCGGGTGAACATGATCGTTGACGGTGTGATCGCGCTCGACAAGCCGACCGCGGAAACCTCGCTCGAGGAGCTGACCGAGATCGTCGTCGACGAGTACCGCCGCGCACGGATCGCCGCCCACGCCGAGGAGGCCGCCCACGCGGCCGCCGAGGCCTCTGGCCCCGCCGCCGAGTAGCTCGCCCGCCACGCGGAGGCTGGCCTGCGAGCGGCGTCGACTCTAAGATGCCGGCTCAGTCTCGAAGGCTTGCCCGAGGTCGCGGGCGAAGGCGCCCGGCGTTCATATGCACGTTGATCCCTACATCGTCCTCGGAAGCGCTGTCGTGGGGCTGCTCGTCGGGATGACCGGCGCGGGTGGCGGAGCTCTCATGACCCCGATGCTGATTCTGCTGTTCGGAGTTACGCCATCGACGGCGATATCGAGCGATCTCGTTGCGGCCGTCTTGATGCGCCCGATCGGTGCTGGGGTCCATCTTCGCGCCGGGACCGTCAACCTCCGACTCGTCCGCTGGATGGTCATTGGCTCGGTCCCGGCGGCGTTTTTCGGCGCCTATCTGCTTCACGTCATGGGGAACGCCAAAACAGCTCAGGACAACATCGAGATGGCGCTCGGCGCAGCGCTGCTGCTAGGCGCCGCGGCGATGACGCTGCGCCTGGCGCTGGACCGGCGCGCCGGAAACACGCGCAGCGGAACGGTGCAGAGCGTCATCGCGCGGCCGCTTCCAACCGTGGTGGTCGGTGTGATCGGCGGTGTGATCGTCGGCATGACTTCGGTCGGCTCCGGGTCGCTGATGATCGTGCTGTTGCTCTTTCTGTACCCCGCGATCGGTGCCAACCAGCTTGTCGGCACCGATCTCACGCAGGCGGTACCACTGACGCTCGCGGCTGCGCTCGGCGCGCTCGTCTTCGGTCACGTCGAGTTCGGCGTCACCGCGTCACTTGTGATTGGCAGCGTGCCCGCCGTGTTCATCGGGTCGCTGATCTCCTCGAGAGTCCCGGACCGCTATGTGCGACCGACAATCGCGTTCGTCATCTTCGCCTCCGGACTCAAATACATCGGCGTCGGCACAGCTGCACTGGGGTGGACGCTATGCGCCGTTCTCCTCCTGGTCGCGCTGCTATGGCTAGCCAACACGCAGCCGTGGAGAGAACCGCTCGCCCCTGGGCTCCAAATCGACGACGGTGAGCCAACCGAGCAGGCCAGCTGAAAACGGGCAACATCGCGGGACATATTCGCGACAATGTGAGCCTGTCGTGTTGCGGCTGTTTGCACGGTGCGCGGCCGCCGAGAGCGTCCGTGACCTTAGCCTCGCTGCGGGCCGTGGCAGCCACCGAGTGGCCAGCCGCGAGAGCCGCCTTCGTGATGTCGACGCCTATGCCGCGCGCGGCGCCGGTAAGGAACCAGACGGCCGTGTCAG
>JBEKBL010000243.1:0-3729 GCA_050015415.1 Solirubrobacteraceae bacterium | reverse complement strand
GACCTCCTGGTGACAGTAGGGACAGGCGAGATAGGAGAGCTGTGCGATGCGGGCCTCCGCGGCCTGCACCTCGAGGTCGCGCTCGCGAACGTCCTCGAGGTACTCGGGCGGGCGAACGATCATGTAGACGAGGGTCCCGATGAAAGGCACGAGCGCAGCAGCGGTCGCACAGAGGACGAGCAGGGGATCGTCGATGCGACGCCGAGCATCGACCCGCGTCCAGTAGATGAGCGCCAACCACACGATCGCGACAAACAGCAGCAGCAGGTTTATGAACAGGTTCACCCCACTGCTGCTGATACCGAAATATGCGAGCGGTGCAGGCATTCTTAGGTGAGTGTATCGGCCGTTGTCACAGAATCAGGCGCCCGAACGCGTACCCGATTGCGCCAAACACGAGGATCACGACAATTACCATTACGGCGACCACCGCAACCATCGCGAGCAGCGATGGCGTCTCGTCCCACATCAGAGCTCGGACCCCGGGCCGCGGCTCGGGTCGCGCAGCAGATCGGCCAGCAGGTAGGTCGATCCGGTGACGAGAACAACGCCGTCGCTGCCCGCAAGCCGTCGCGCTGACGCGAGCGCTTTGCGTGGATCGGGCTCGACGATCGAACTCGTGGCGCCGACCTGCTCGGCGAGCGAGCTGAGTGTCGCCGGCGGCAGCGCGCGCCGGCTCGTGCACGCCGTGCAGACGAGCGCGTCGGAATGCGCCGCCAGCAGGGCGAGCATTGCTCCGGCGTCCTTGTCGTCAAGTATCGAAACCATCGCCACGAGCTTACGCGCGCCGACGACCTCGGGGAGCGACTCGGCCAGCGCCTCGATCGCACCGGGATTGTGGGCAGTATCGAGGATCATCGTCGGTGCTCCCTCGCGAACCTCGAAGCGTCCTGGCACGCGCACCGTCGCGGCGGCGTCGGCAACCGCGGCGCCGTCCAGTTCGCGACCAAGCAGCGCCCGCGCAGCGGCGCAGGCCACCGCGAAGTTGCGCCGCTGGTAGGCGCCGCGTGCTCGCAGCCTGACTCCGGCGTCTGCGCCATCGGCGGCCACGACGAGCGTCGCCGACCGCTCGGCGACCGTCTGGCGGACGAGCGCGAGCGCATCAGGGTGGAGCTGGGGGCCGATGATCAACGTCGCGCCCGGCCGGACGACGGCGAGCTTCTCGCGCGCGATGTGCGCGACCGTCGGACCGAGATAGCGCGTGTGCTCGAGCCCGACGTTGGTCAGCACCACGACCGGCGAGCCGACCACGTTCGTGGCGTCGAAGCGGCCGCCGAGACCGGCCTCGAGAACCGCAACGTCGACGCCATCACGCGCAAACTCCGACAGGGCGACGGCGGTCAGCAGCTCGAACTGCGTGACGCGGTCGTCCGCGTCGCTCTGCGAGCGGTCGACGCGGTCGGCCGCTCGCACCGTGCGTGCAACCTGCGCGGCGAAACGCTCGGGCGCGATGTCCTGCTCAGAGATGCGGATGCGTTCGCGGTAGCTCAGCAGGTGCGGAGAGGTGAAACAACCTGTGCGCAGGCCGTGGCGCTCGAGCAGTGCAGCGGTCATCCGCGTGGTCGAGGACTTGCCGTTGGTGCCGACGACGTGGACCGTCGGGAAGCGGATCTCGGGGAGGTCGAGGACGTTCAGCAGGCGGTGGATCCGGTCGAGGCCGAAACGCATGCCGAAGCGCTCTCGTTGGAGCAGCAGGCGTTCGGCGTCGTCGGACGTCCACGCTTCGTGAGGTTGCTGACTGGAGTCCGTCATTGAGCGTGGAGCTCCTCCTCTAGAGCCTCGAGCTTTTGCTGCTCCTTGGCGACGATCTCGGCCGGTGCGTTGGCGATGAATGCGGCGTTGTCGAGCTTTGACTTGGCACGGGCGATCTCGGCGCGCAGCTCCTCGCGCCGCTTCTCGGCCCGCTGCGCCTGCGCCTCGGTGTCGATGCCTTCGAGAATCGCGATCGAGCCGCCGGGAATCGGGACGCTCGCCTGTGGCTCGCTTCCGTTGGCTGAGCGTTCGCGCAGCTCGAGGCGTGCCTGCCCGGCGATGAGGTGCGCGGTCTCCTCGTAGCCGGTGGCTTCGATCCTGGCGACGACCGGCGCACCAGGCTTGACGTTGACGCTGTCGCGCCAGCTGCGAACCGCCTGCGTCGCGGCGATCGCGCGCTCGATTGCCGACTCGGCCTCGGTATCGATGAGCGAGTCGGGCAGCGGCACGCGAACGTGACCGGCGAGCAACGCCTCCGCGTCGTCGCCGATGTAGGACCACATCTCCTCGGTCACGAAGGGGATCAGCGGATGCGCGATCGCGAGCGTCTCGCGCAGGACGAAGCGCAGCGTCGAGCTGAGCTCGAGCCGCTGCTCGCCCCGCAGGCGCGGCTTGACGAGCTCGACGTACCAATCGCACAGCTCGCCATAAATGAAGTCATAGAGGTCGAGCGCCGCATGGGCGAAGTCGAAGCCGGCGAGGCGTTCGTCGAGCTGGCGATCGATCCGCACAAGCCGCGAGAGAATCCAGCGGTCCTCGATCGCGCTCGGCTGCGGCTGCGCAGACGCTTCTGGATCGATCGACAGCACGACGAAGCGCGAGGCGTTGAAGAGCTTGTTCGCGAGGTCCTGTCCCTGGCGGATCTTCTCGTCGCTGTAGCGGACGTCCTGGCTCGAGCCCATCGCCAGCAATCCGAAACGCACCGCGTCGGCGCCGTGCCTGTCGATCTCGTCGAGCGGATCGATGCCCGTTCCGAGCGACTTCGACATCCGCCTGCCGTCAGGGGCCTGGATCACCGATGTGATGCAGACGTCGCTGAACGGGACCGAGCCTGTGAACTCGAGGCCCATCATGCTCATCCGCGCGACCCAGAGGTAGATGATCTCGCGCGCGGTGACGAGCGCATCGGTCGGATAGAAGGCCCTCAGATCGGCGGTCTGCTCGGGCCAGCCGAGCGTCGCGAAGGGCCAGAGCGCGCTCGAGAACCAGGTGTCGAGCACGTCCTCGTCCTGGCGCACAGGCCCGTCGCAGGCGCCGCAGCGCTCCGGCGCGAGCGCGCTGACGTAGGTCTCCTCGCAGGCGTCGCAGTAGTAGACCGGCAGGCGATGGCCCCACCACAGCTGGCGCGAGACGCACCAGGGGCGGATGTTCTCCATCCAGTCGAGATAAACGCCCGCCCAGCGCTCAGGATGGAAGCGGACGTCGCCGCGCTTGACGACATCGATCGCGGGCCGCGCGAGCTCGTCCATGCGCATGAACCACTGCAGCGAGATCAGCGGCTCGATCCGCTCGCCCGAGCGGTGCGAGAACGGCACCGCGTGGGTGTAGGGCTCCCGTCCGCGCAGCGCCCCGTCGCGCTCGAGCGCCTCGACGACGGCGAGCTGCGCCTCGGCGACGCGCATGCCGGCGAACGGAGCGCCGGCGGACTCGCGCAGGCGGCCGTCCTCGCCGATCACCGACAGCACCGCCAGGCCGTGGCGGCGGCCGATCTCGAAGTCGTTGGGGTCGTGGCCGGGGGTGACCTTCAGCGCGCCGGTGCCGAACTCGCGCTTGACGTATTCGTCGGCGATGATCGGCAGTCGCCGCCCGACGAGCGGCAGGATCACCTCGCGCCCGACGAGCGCCGCGTAGCGCTCATCCTGCGGGTGTACGGCGACGGCGACGTCCGCGAGCATCGTCTCCGGGCGCACCGTGGCGACAACGAGCTCCCCGCTCCCGTCGGCGAGCGGGTAGGCGATGCTGTAGAGGGTGTCGGTT
>JBEKBL010000242.1:0-3767 GCA_050015415.1 Solirubrobacteraceae bacterium | reverse complement strand
TGAGGATGCTTCCGGCGGCGAGATCCGCGTTTGAATAGGTGATGCCGGTCGAGTCGTTGTTGGTCGTCGCTGCGCTCGCATAGACGCTGGCGGCGACGCTTGGCACCGCTATCGCGCTCGTCAGAAGCTGCGGCACGCACTTGCCGGTGCACTGCTCGTTGCTGTTCTGTGACTGCTGAAAGTCACCGGCGAGATATTCGATGTCGCCGGTCACCGAGCTGAGATTCGCGTTCGAGACACTCTCCACGCCGTTCGATCCCAGGCTGAAGGTGCCGCTGATCTGCGTCGTGGAGAACCCGTTGACCGCAAAGACGCCGCTGACCGGAAACAGCGATGACTGGGGCGTGTATCCGGCGATACGCATCTGAACCTGGGCGCTTATGCCGTTCACCGTGCCGACTGAGGTGATGCAGCCTTGCTGAACCGGATTGCTCGAGTTCACGACCGACAGTCCCGTGCAGGCGGTTGAGCCGCTGGCGCCGGTGGACCCGTATGTAGCGATCGTGTACTGGTAGGTGGCGCCGTGGGCCATTGAGCTCCCGCTCGATCCGGTTGCCCCGGCAGTGTCGAGTCTGTACAGGCCAACCTGGGCGCCCGCGTCTGCGGCGGCGAGGGCCTGATTCGATGATGAGTTCCTTGACGCCGAAACGTTGGTGTCAACCGCTGAACTGGCGACCGCGGCGATGAGAATCAGCAGCGCGGCCATGATCAAGATGGCGATCACCATGATGAAGCCGGTTTCATCTCGACGCGCGCGCGCAGTAGCTGCACTGGCCCGACGCCGGCGTCTGGCAGGACTGTCGCGGATCTCGGTCAGTGCGCGCATGCGACCGCAGTGGTCCCGTCGACGCAGGTTGTCGGCGAGGTGCTCGATGTTGCCCCGTAGAGCGGGTCGGCCGATCCACCGACCGTGTTGCTCACGAAGGCCGAAAGGTAAATCGGGTTCTTCGGCCCACCGCTGCCGGCGTTCTTGACCGCCACCGTCACTCGCTTGTAGCTATAAGAGGAGCAGGTGACTCCGCTCTGAGTACAGATCGCGTCAGTCGTCTCGGTCACGAACGTGTAAACCGAGAGCGTTATTTGGCAAGCGCTGGTGGCGCCGCTGGTACAGGTTCCCGATGGCGCCGCCACCACCGAGGTGCTCAGCGGTGCGACCTTGCCCGCGGATGCGCTCACGTCGAGCGTCTCGATGCTGCTCGTCGTCGACGGGTCCCACTGGTATTGGGTGCACGAGCCGGCGGTGCAACCTGACAGGTAGTAGGTCGGGTTCGTCGTGTCAGTCGTGCTCGTCTGGACCGGCTCGCTGCTGTCAGCGAGCGCGGCGTACGGCAGAGCCTCGGCAGACTGAAGCGCCGCCTGGGCGACCTGCGTCATGACGGTGGTGCGCTCGGCCGCCTCGACCGAGTTGTTCGAACCGTCGATCGTCCCGAAAACGCCGAGCATCCCGGTCGTCAGCACCACCATCGATACGAGGACCTCGACGATCGTCAGCCCGCTCTCATTGGACTTGAGGGCCGGCCAACGTCGGCGTTTGGCGACCGGTGCGCTCACTGGCCGACGTCCAGGTTCGCCATGTTCACGTCGTCGGTCAGGACGATCGTCGCCGGGTCGCCGTTCTGGGCGGAGGTCAGCGTGCCGGAGGCCGGGGTGTCGATCGTGACGGCCACCGATGTCGGGCGCGACGCGCCCGTGGCGCAAGCACTTCCGGTCGCCGCCGAATTGGGGTAGCAGAACTCGAACACCGGGTTGCTCGATGTTCCGTTCGTGATGTCGTCGATCACGAGCGAGCTCGACACGAGCTGGCTGCCGCTGCTCGCGGTGCAGGTCGATGAGGCGGGGGCCTCGTTGGTCGCGAGGCATTTGTAGAGCCAGCAGGCGCGGTCACCGGTGATCGTCGTGCTGGCAACTGTGCAGACGTACCCCAGCTCGTAGTCCGATCCCGACGCCCGAACGAGCACGTCCGCCTGGTTGCAGGACTGAATGCCCGAGCTGCCGGTGCAGCCCGAGTTGCTGGACGTGGTGGGGAACTCGACCGCGTAGGCCTGTCGTAGCGAGTGGTCCATTGCTTGCAGCCCTGTCTCGTTGCTCTGGATCGCGTCGGCCTTTGTGATGACGCGCGTCGAGTCCTGCTGCGTGTCGGCGAAAAGCGCGGTCACGGGCGCCAGGACGAGCAACGCGATTGTGCTGGCGATCAGTAGCTCGACGACCGTGAATCCAGCCTCGCGCGCGAGGCGGCTTCGGATGCGCCGCGCGAGACCGTGCGGCAGCCAGGCCGCGCGTCGGCGGTGGGGACGTTCGTGCATTGTCACTAGCTAATCGGCGCGTCCCCAGCCATCTGTACGTGTCGATTGCTGGTGGTGGGGCCGCTCGGGCGGCCTCCGAGGATAGGTCGTGCGGCCACGTGTCCAAGCAGATTGGACCGATGTTGGAGGAGCCCGGGACAATGGCTTTGTGCTGTTGCTGTTCGACATCGACGGAACGCTCTTGCTGCGCGCGAGCGAGCCGCATCGCCTGGCCCTGCTCGGGGCGCTCCGGGCGGTCTACGGGATCGCCGACCCGGCGAGCGGGGGCATCAGCGCAGCTGGCAAGACCGACACGCAGATCGCTCGCGAGATTGCCCTGTCGTACGGAATAGCGGTGGCGGAGTTTGATGCGCGCGTACCGGCGCTCGTCAGCAGTTGCGCGGAGATCTTCGAACGGGACTGCCCGACGCGGCTCGAGGATCACGTGGCGCCGGGAGTCGCAAAACTACTGGACGCTCTCGCCTCAACCGAGAACGTGAGGCTGTCGCTTTTGACCGGCAACTACGAGCGAGTTGCGAGGACCAAGCTCGGCCGCGCCGGCATCGGCCACCACTTTCCCGCCGGTCAGGGCGCCTTCGGCTCGGACGCCGAGCAACGCGACCTCCTTGGCCCGATCGCCCGCGCTCGTGCCGGCAGCGCCGGCACGCCCTATCCCCGCGAGCGCACGACGATCATCGGCGACACCCCACTCGACATCGCCTGTGCCCGAGCCGACGGTCTGCGAGTGATCGCAATCGCAACCGGCCCCTTCGAAATGGATGCGCTCACCAGCGCGGACGCTGTAGTAGCGGACGCCTACGCCCTACGCGCCCTCCTCGAGGAGTGATTTCGCGCCGGTGAGAGGCCCGGCCAAAATCACCTCACGAGCCGCTTGTATGAAATTCGCTTCGGCCGATCCGCTTCGGGGCCGAGCACCGCGCGGCGGTGCTCCTCGTAGGCCTCGAAGTTGCCCTCGAACCAGGTCACGCGGCTGTCGCCCTCGAACGCGAGCACGTGCGTCGCAACGCGGTCCAGGAACCAGCGGTCGTGCGAGACAACGACCGCGCAGCCGGCGAACGTCAGCAGCGCTTCCTCGAGCGCGCGTAGGGTGTCGACGTCGAGATCGTTGGTCGGCTCGTCGAGCAGCAGCACGTTGCCGCCGCTTCGCAGCAGCTTCGCGAGCTGCAGCCGGTTGCGCTCGCCGCCGGACAGCTTCGCGACCTGTGTCTGCTGGTCTGAGCCCTTGAAGTTGAAGGACGCCGTGTACTGACGCGAGTTGATCCACTGCTCGCCGAGCTTTATCTGGTCGGCGCCGCCGGAGATCTCCTGCCAGACCGTATTGCTGTCATTGAGCGCTTCGCGCGACTGGTCGACATACGCGAGCTCGACCGTATCGCCGATCCGTAGCTCGCCGCCGTCGGGCTCCTCCTCCCCGGTGATCATCCGCAGCAGCGTCGTCTTGCCGGCGCCGTTCGGCCCGATCAC
>JBEKBL010000241.1:0-3769 GCA_050015415.1 Solirubrobacteraceae bacterium | reverse complement strand
CGACTCGGCTGGATAACGGTGCTCGATCTGCTCCGACAGGTTCTCAGCGTCGCCGGAATCGTGATCCTGGTGTTTGCGGGCGCAAGCCTTCTACCCTTTCTCGCCGTCTCTGTCCCGGTGAGCGTGGTGCTGCTCGTCGTGACACTTGTGCTCGTGCGCGGCAACGTCACGCTCCGCCCGTCCTTCGATCTCGCCGAGTGGACCCTCTTGATGCGTTCGGTGCTTCCGTTTGCGGCCGCCGTGGTGGTCGGAACGTTGTACCTCCGCGTGACCGTCGTACTCACATCATTGCTTGCGACTCAGAAGCAGAACGGCTACTACGCAATCTCCTTTACCGTGATTTCGGTGCTCGTGGCGATTCCGGCGCTTACCGTCGGATCTACGCTTCCTGTGCTCGCCCGCGCGGCAAGAGACGATCAGGACCGGCTTGGCTACGTGCTGGGGCGCCTCGTCGACGTAACGATGATCGTCGGCGTAGGACTGGCGCTCGGGCTCGCGCTCGGCGCCGGGTTTGTGACGCACGTCTTGACGCACGGTAAGCCTGGATCTGCGACCACCGTGCTACAAATACAGTCGGTGGCTGTCGTGACACAATTTGTTGGTTCGTCGTGGCAGTACGCGCTTCTTTCGATCCGCCGTCATCGTGCGCTGCTATTGATTAGCGCATCAGGTCTGGTGGTCAGCGTTTGTGCGACGCTCATTCTTGTGCCACCACTACAGGCGCGTGGCGCGGCAATCGCATTTGCCTGCGGTGAGGGAACCGTCGCCGTCCTGTCGTTCATTGCCCTCCGTGTAGCCCGGCCGGATATAAGGTTCTCGTTGCGGGTTCCGGCCCGCGTGGTGCTCGCCGCGGTGGTCGGTGGCACGGCCGCCCTGATCCCTGGGCTGGCGAGCCTGCCGGTCTCCCTCGTGGGAGGCGCATTGTTCTGCGCGGTCCTACTGGCGTCGCGGGCTGTTCCTCCAGAGCTGATGCACGCGGCTCGTAACCGGCCCAAGCCTTTAGCGCGATAGCTGCTATCGCTCGCCGAGCGCTAGGCCGCGGCGGCGAAACAGGTAGTCGTTGTGGGTCCCATCCCACTCCGGGTTATCGACGTGGTTGTAATTGGAGTAGTTCGCGACAAGCTCGTATCCGAGGCCGTCGAGATGGGCCGCTGCCTGCTCATAGGTCGTCGTATACAGCTCGATCAGGATGTAGCTGAAGGAGACGCGAGCGAAGTCGCACCCTCGCAATATCTCGAGTTCATATCCCTCGGCGTCGAGCGACAGAAAATCGACGTGAGTGACGTCATGTTCGTCGATGATCGACTGGAGCGTGCGGGCTGGCACGGTGTATCCGGTTTCGCGGCCAAGGCGGTTGCCGTCAACGCTCCCCATCGGGTAACCGTCGAAGTCGCCCGAAACAGAGTCGCCTTCGAAGTCGAACGCAACGAGCGCACAGTTGTGAACCGGCGCGCGGCGATTAGCTCGACAGCGCTCGAAGGCCGCTGGCGCAGGCTCGATCAGGACCCCCGTCCAGCCGAAGCACTGCTCGAGCAGCGCGGTATTGCTCTGGAACAGGCCGTCGTTTGCGCCAGCCTCGATGAAGAAGCCGTCCCGCCAATCGAGAAAGTGGCCGAGGCGAAGGTCCAGCGGGATGCCCGTCGCGTCTCGCGCAGCGTAGGAGGTCAGGCGCTCGCCTGGTGGGGGCTTGGGACGCGTGGCCGCTACGACTGTCCCCGCCGCACGGCGCAGTCGCTCGACCGCGGTCGCGTGGCCCTCACTCACGGCCTAACCAGCCCTGTGCAGGGGCCGCTCGAGTGCTGAGCCAGCGATCTCGGGGCACATTACGTCGGGATGGCATCCGGGAGAGACTAGTCGAGGGCTTGGAAGCGTTTCGACCTGGCCTTTGAGGTGGCGACTAAGCTACCGCCGAGAAATGGGTTTGGAGCGGTTACGCGGAACCCCGGTACCGGTCGCGCTCTTTGCCTACCGGCGGCCCGAACAGCTCAAGCGCACGCTGGAGTGCTTGCGCGCCTGCGGCTTGGAGCAGCTCTACGTGTTCTCGGACGGGCCGAGGGATGCCGCGGCGGTGGGCGACGTCGAGCAGGTTCGCGAACTGGTCTCCCACGTCGACTGGATCGAGCCGGTGATGATCGCGCGGGCGCAGAACCTTGGGCTCAGCGAATCGATTCGCTCAGGCTTGGACCAGCTGTTCGAATCCAACGACGCAGTGATCATCATCGAGGACGACGTCTGCGTGGCGCCAGAGTTCTACGACTACGCGTGCCGAGGGCTGGCGCACTACGCCGGCGCCGAGCGTGTTGCCGGGATCACCGGTCTGCGCTATCCGTTCAACCCACGCGCCCTTGACGGCTACCCCTTCGATGTCTTCATCTCGCCTCGCTTCTCATCCTGGAGCTGGGCGACGTGGAAGGAGCGCTGGAGAGGCTTCTCCTTTGATCTTGAGTCATTGCGCCGCGAGATCACGTCAGCCGCCGCGTTCCGCCCGGCGCGTGCCGGCGCCGACATGCCCGACATGGTCCACGGCGCGGTGATCGCCGGCACGCTGAGCGGCTCGTGGGACGTCGTCTGCGCAACGAACATGCTATTGCGTGGCCAGTACTTCGTCACACCGGCGTGGAACATGGTGGAGAACACCGGCTTATCGGAGGGCACGCATTTCAGTGCGCCCCCGCCATGGGATTTGACCTGGGAGCGAGCGCGACGGCCGCCTGACGGTCAGATCCGCTTCGCGCCGGTCGAGGAGTACGAGCCGATCCTGCGCGACTACCTGCGGTTCTTCAAGCCAAACCGGGCCGAGGCGCTCCGCGATCGCTTGAGCGCCGCCACGAAGCGGCTGGCGCGGTAGCGGCGCTTGCATCTCCCCTCGACAGCTCAAGCAGTCCGGCGCTGCGATCGCCGCGATCGAAGGACGGGTCGTCACTCCAGTCGAGCACGTCCGTTCTGAGGTGAACATCGTGTTGGTAACGCGCCAGTACTGGCCGGCAGTCGGCGGAGTCGAACGCGTGGCGATGAATCTCGGGCAAGCGTTTCGGGAACGCGGACACGACGTCACCGTCGTAGCGCAGAGCGTGGACGAGACGTATTTCGGACGAATGACACACATCATTCGCGAACGCCTGACGTTCGCGCCATTTGAACACGACGGCGTCTCGGTCGTTCAGTTTCGGCCCTCGCGCCGGCGCCGCGCGCTGCTGTTGCCTTTTGCAGCCGAGCTGATTCCGTTCGGCGGCCGACTGTCGCGGCTGTGGCTGCGCGAATTCACGTCCGGCTATTACACAATCGTGGTGCGCGGCGTCCTCGCGCCGCTGCTGGCCGAGGCCGACGTGGTGCATGTGCTCGGCGCCGAGGTCCTCGCCGTGGCGGCCGTCGAGACCGCGCAACGGCTCGGGAAGCCTGTCGCGATCTCTCCGTTCGCCCACCCCGGCGAGTGGGGACTCGACTCAGGGTCGGTGCGGGCCTACCGGCGCGCCGACGTCGTACTCGCCACCACCGAAGCCGACGCCGGTCTGTATCGCGAGGTCGGGGTGGACGAACGACGGCTCGAGATCGTCGGTCTGCCGGTGCCGGACGCGGGCGCTGTGCTCACGCTCGAGGAGCGGGACGGGCTGGCCGGCCGCGCACACGATGACGATCCGCTCGTTCTGTTCCTCGGACAACGGCGACCGAACAAGCGGCTCGAGATTCTGTTCGAGGCGATCCCCCTCGTCTGGCAGCACCATCCCTCCACACGGTTCGCGTTCGTAGGTCCGGGAGCGGCGATCCCGAT
>JBEKBL010000240.1:0-3772 GCA_050015415.1 Solirubrobacteraceae bacterium | reverse complement strand
CCGGACAACAACCGTGTCGGCGACCGGGATGACCTCGTCCACCGGTAGGCCGGCCCGCCGAGCATGCTGGTGTACGGCTTCCACGCTGCTCGCCTGGTAGATGCACACGGTGCCGACCGATCCGCCGTCCTCCTCCAGGACGTAGCTGCGGATCCAGCGGATGTCGTCCGGCATTTCCTCGCCGACAGTGGTCGAGCGTGCAGCGGCCTCCCCCAGCTCTTCCGGCGAGCGCCAGCCGCTTCGGCGCAGGATCACGTAGGTATTCATTCATCCCCCTCTGTTCGCGTTGATCGCGGCGGCGACTCTACGCGCCCGGCGGCGGCACGTCCAGCGGGAGCGTCGGGGTTGCTAAAGCTTGCGTGCCTGGACCGCTGTGCCATAGGCGCAGATCTCGGTCCACATCGAGCCCAGCTCGGAGGTGTCGAAGCGAAAGGCGATGATCGCGTTGGCGCCCTTCGCCTCCGCCTCCTCGACGAGCCGGTCGGTCGCATCCTTGCGACCGGATGCCAGCATCTTCGTCATGCCGCGCAACTCGCCGCCGACGAGCGACTTCAGGAGCGCACCGATCTGCGAGCCGAGGTTGCGGGAGCGGACGGTCAGCCCGAACACCTCGCCGAAGACCTCTTCGATCTCGTAGCCGGGGAGGTCGTTCATCGTCGAGATGATCACCGCTGGCACGCTAACGCAGCGCGCGCGTGCGCTGCAAGTCCAGCTTCGCCAACCACGCTAGAAGCGATCGGTCGGCTCGCCTGGCCGCGCGGTCCCGGGATAGGCCGGAACGACGAGCGGCTCGGGAGCTCGGACCTCCTGCTCCAGCTCGGCTTCGATTCCGAACGCTGAGCCGCCGCAATCGATGCGAAAGCGCTTCGGCGCGACGCGATCATCGGGCAAGACAGGGACTCCCCACAGCTCATCCCACCCGAACAGCTCGAAGTTGCCCGGGTTGAGCAGGATCGCCCGCGGCGCCAGCGGACAGGTGCTCGCGTGGTGGTCGAGGCCACGGCGGATGAAGGCGAGCATCTCGGCTTCGAGCGAGGCCATCGAGCTCAATTTACTCGTCGCCGATTCTCGGTGTTGCCATCGGGGCAGGCAAGCGAGCCGGGGCCACTGTAATCGCCATGGCCCGCGGCCCAGCGTGGCCTGGGCGCGTTCGCCCGGGTCAGTTCAGGCGTTCGGTTGCGTTGTCGTGCGAGACGAGCGTGGCGTAGAAGCCGGCGTGCTCGAGCAGCTCGTCGTGCGTTCCGCGCTCCACGATCCGGCCGTGGTCGAGGACCACTATCTGATCGGCGTCGCGGACCGTCGAGAGCCTGTGGGCGATCGTGAGCGTCGTGCGACCCTCCGCGAGCTCGTCGAGCGCCTGCTGAACGGCGTACTCCGTCTGCGTGTCGAGCGAGCTGGTCGCCTCGTCGAGGACGAGAACCGGCGGGTTGCGAAGGATCGTGCGGGCGATCGCCATGCGCTGCTTCTCACCGCCCGAGAAGCGGTAGCCGCGCTCGCCGACGACCGTGTCATAGCCCTCCGGGAGTGAGGAGACCAGGTCATGGATGCGCGCGGTCTGAGCTGCGGCTTCGATCTCCTCGTCGGTTGCCTCGGGCCGCGCGAAGCGGAGGTTCTCGCGAACCGAGGCGTGGAACAGGTAGGTCTCCTGCGAGACGACGCCGACCGTAGCGGCAAGGGAGTCGAAGGTCGCGTCGCGGACGTCGACGCCGTCGATCGTGACGCGACCTTCCTGCGGCTCGTAGAGCCGTGCGACGAGATACCCGAGCGTCGTCTTGCCAGCGCCGGTCTCCCCGACGATCGCGGTCCGGGTGCCGGCCGGAACGACGAGGCTGATGTCCTGGAGCGTCCATGCCGCGTCCTTCTCGTAGCGGAAGGCCACGTCGTCGAGACGGACTTCGCCGAGCAGCTCTTCAGGGCGCAGCTCGATCGCGCCCGGCTTCTCCTCGATGTCGACCGGCAGATCGAGGTATTCGAAGATCCGGTCGAACAGCGCCAGTGAGGCCTCGACGTCGGCGCCGACCGAGAGCAGCTGGGCCATCGGGAACAGCAGCCTGGTCTGGAGCGTCGTGAACGCGACGATTGTCCCGAGCGTGATCGCGGCACCGCCGACGTGCTCGCCGGCGAGCCAGTAGACGATCGCCGGCTGGATCGAGAAGACCATGTTGATGGTCGACATGAGCCAGCGGCCGGCCATCCGCGAGTGGACCTCGAGGCCGGCGACCTCATCCGACTCGACGGTGAAGCGCTGCGCGAGATCCTCGCCACGGCCCATCGTCTTGCCGAGCATCATCCCCGAGACCGACAACGACTCGGCGACGAGCGCCGAGATGTTGGCGAGGCCGCCCTGGAGGCGCCCCGTGATCGCTCGGCGCTCGCGGCCCACGCGCCGCGTCATCCAGACAAACAGCGGTAAGAGGCCGAGCGAAATCGCCGCGAGCTGCCAGCTGAGCAGCGCCATCGCGATCGTCGTGGCGATGACCGTCGTCGCGTTCTGCGCGATCGTCGTCGCCGTGCTCGTCGCAACGTTGTCGATTCCGCCGATGTCGTTGGCGATCCGCGACTGAACCTCGCCGGCGCGCGTGCGCGTGAAGAACGCCATCGACATCCGCTGGAGATGGCGGTACACGGCGACGCGCAGGTCGTGCATCACTCGCTGGCCGACCTCGGTCGAGACGTAGGTCTGAACGACGCTCAGCGCAGCGGTGGCGATCGCGATCGCGATCATCCCGCCGACCAGCTCGCTCAGCAGCGTCGTGTCGTGGTGCAGGATGCCCTTGTCGAGCACGGCGCGCAGCAGGAATGGCGAGATCATGCTGAGGCCCGAGGAGAAGACGATCAGCGCGAGCACCCAGGCCAGGCGCCAGCGATAGGGCGAGAAGAGGCGCACGATGCGGTGCGTGTCGCGCTCCCGATTCGGGTCCAGGAGCGGCGGTGGAGTCTCGCTCGATCCGAGCACGCGGCGCCCTCCACGCGCTCCGCCGCCACCGCCGCGGCCCCCTCCGCCGAGGCCCAGGCCGCCCATGCCGTGCCCGCCGGAACCCGGAAAGAGGCTCATCGATTGTCCTCGACGAGGCGCTCGAGCAGCCCGAGGGCACGGTCGAGTGCGGCGAGCTCAGCGGGCTCCAGCGCGCTCAGGGCGCGGCCGAGATAGGCGTCGCGCCGCGTGCGGCTCTCTGCAAGCAGCGCCCTGCCGGCGTGCGTGACCGCCACGCGGTGAGAGCGCCCGTCGCAGGGATCCGCAGCACGCTCGACCAGGTTGCGGCGCTCGAGGATCGCGATCAGGCGTGTCGCGGTGGGTCGTTTCACGTCCTCGATCTCAGCCAGCTCGCTCGGCGTTAGCGGGCCGCGGCGCCCGAGCAAACCAAGCGCCGACTCAAGCGAAGGCGACAATCCACTTGCGGCGTGGCGGCGCAGGCGACGCGACAGGCGCACGACGGTGCGCCGCAGGCGTACCGCCAACTCATTGGAGGTGGTGGTGTTTGTGAGCGTGCTCATCTAGTTAGCTTTGCTAACTATATCGACTGTGGCACTCCTCCCCAGCGCGTAGCCTGTGGCTCAATGGCGATCTCCCCGGGCATCCTGGCGCGCGGACCATGGCAGCCGGCTCTGGTCCACAGCCACTGGATCGAGGAGGTGTACAGCCCGTCGCCCGAAGCGGCGCGCGCGGCCGACGCGGCGATTGCGGCGCTCGCAGCTCGCGGCTCGCCGTCCCACGACGGAATGAGCGCGCGGCTCGCGAGCTTCGAAGCGCGCCCTGCCGGGCTGTCGCTCG
>JBEKBL010000239.1:0-3775 GCA_050015415.1 Solirubrobacteraceae bacterium | reverse complement strand
GGCGAGAGGTTGATGCGCGACACCACGACGCCCGGTATCTCGCCTGATTCGACCTCGTGATCGACCCGCGCGAACGTGATCGTGAACTCGTAGTCGGAGTGGCTGATGTTCGCGAAGTTGGCGTAGTGCCCGGCCATCACCTCCGGCGAGAGGTGGATATTGATCTGGCGCTCGCCGCCTGGCTGGTCGGTGCTCACCCCCCTAGTATCGCAAGCCGTGCGCCTCCTCGTGATCTCGGTCGGGCGTCTGCGGGCGCCCTACCTCGATGATGTCGCCCATTACGCAAAGCTGCTCGGGCGGCACGCGCGGCTCGAGCAGATCGAGCTGCGCGACGGTGAGCGGGTCGCCGCGCGGCTCGCCGAGCGCGACTACGTCTCGTTGCTGGCGAGCGATGGGGACGCGTACACGAGCGAGGCGTTCGCCGGCTTCCTTGAGCAGCAACGGATGTCGGGTCGTGACCTGGCGTTCGTGATCGGTGGTGCACACGGGCTCGAGCTCGAGCGCGCCGACCATCGCCTCTCGCTCGGACCGCTGACGCTGCCTCACCAGCTCGTCCGGGTCGTGCTGCTCGAGCAGCTCTTCCGCGCGCACAAGATCCTCGCCGGCGAGCCGTACCACTACTAGCGTTCTGACCGCCGGTAGGCTGGCTGGAGATGGGACCCGTCGAGCATTTGCATCAGGCAGTGCGCGAAAGTGCCGCCTCGCTCGTCGGTGGCGACTGCGCGCTCGCGGCTGCGGTCAAGCTCGAACGCCCGCCGCGAGCGGAACTCGGCGACTATTCGACGAACGCGGCGCTGCTTTTGGCGCCGCGGCTCGAGTCCTCACCGCGGGAAGTCGCGGGTCGCCTCGGAGCGGCGCTTCAAGCACGCCTTGGCGGCGCCCTCGAGCGGACCGATGTGGCAGGCCCCGGCTTCCTCAACCTGTTCGTCAGTGACCGGTGGCTGATCGACGCGCTCGGCGGCGTGATCGCGGCCGGCGACCGGTTCGGCGCAGCCGAGTTCGGCGCCGGCGAGTCGATCAACCTCGAGTTCGTCTCCGCAAACCCGACCGGACCGATCCATATCGGTCACGCTCGCGGTGCGGCCTACGGCGACGCGCTCGGCCGGCTGCTCAGCTTTCGCGGCTGCGAAGTGACGCGCGAGTTCTACGTCAACGACTATGGCAGCCAGGTCCGCAAGCTGGGCGAGTCGGTGCGCGCTCTGGCGCTTGGCCAGCCGGTGCCGGAGGGCGGCTACCACGGGGACTACGTCGCGACGCTCGTGCCAGGCGAGCGGGCGCGGACGCTCGATATCGACGAGCTCTCGCGAGAAGCTCTGGCGGCGTGCCTGGCGCAGATCCGTGTCTCGCTCGAGCGTTTCGGTGTCAGCTTCGACGTCTGGTTCTCGGAGCGCTCGCTGCACGAGGGAGGCTCGGTCGAGGCGGTGCTCGAGCGCCTCGCCGAGCTGGGGGAGACGTTCAGCCAGGAAGGAGCGCTGTGGCTTCGAACGACCGCCCGCGGCGACGACCGCGATCGCGTGCTGATTCGCTCCGACGGGCAGCCGACCTATTTCTGCTCGGACATCGCCTACCTCGAGAACAAGCGCTCACGCGGCTTTGACCGTCTGGTTTACGTGTGGGGCTCGGACCATCACGGTTACGAGCCGCGGATGAAGGCAGCATGGGAGGCGCTCGGTGGGGAGCGCGACGCCGTCGAGCTGATTGCGTTCCAGTTCGTCCACCTCGTCGGCGGCGGCGGTGCTCGGACCGCGATGTCAAAGCGCGAGGGCGAGTACGTGACGCTTGACGAGCTGGTCGAGCGTGTGGGCGTGGACGCGGCACGCTGGTTCCTTCTGGCTCGCTCCCACGACACGACGGTCGAGCTGGATGTGGAGCTCGCGACGCGTCAGAGCAACGACAACCCGGTCTATTACGTGCAGTACGCGCACGCGCGTATCGCCTCGATGCTCGCGAAGCTCAAGCCTGGTCGCGTCGAGCAGGCCCTGGGCGCGCTCGTGGCCGTCGAGCCGCTGCATCCCTCGGAGCGGACGCTGCTCAAGCGCCTGTTGGCCTTTCCCTACGATCTCGCCGAGGCGGCGGAGCGGCGGGCGGCGCACCGTGTCGCAGCGAGCGCGCTCGAGATCGCGCAGGAGTTCACCGCCTTCTACCGCGACTGCCGCGTCGTCGGGGCCGAGCCTTACGAGACCGAGTCGCTACGGATCGCGATCGCTCGCGCGGCGCAGCAGACGCTCGCGACGGCGCTGGGCCTGCTCGGTGTCAGCGCGCCGGAGGCGATGTGAGCGTCAGTCGTAGCGCGCGAGATCGGCGTCGAGTCGCGCCGCGTCCTCTTTGCTGAGCGCGGTCGGTCCGGCGGTGCCCGCCGCCCCGGGCGGCGGGCGGTTGCGCCGCCAGCGCGGCAGCAGCACGACCAAGGCCGCCAGCAGCCCCAACACCACGACCACCGGCACGACGTAGACCGTCAAATCGAAGCCCTGAGCCGGCGGTAATGCCAGAACGGCGTTTCCGTACTGAGCGACCAGCGCCCGCTTGATCTGCGAGAGAGTGTCGCCGCGATCGATCAGCTGCTGGATGAAGGCCTTCTCGTCGTCGGCCTGCGCCGACTCGGCGTTGCTCAGGGGAATCCCGCAAGTCACGCACATCACCTGCGGTAGGACCGCCTGCATCGAAGTCCGCTGTTTGACGGCTGCGGCGCCGCCCGGAGCGAGCGCAAGCACGAGCAGCGCGAGGAGACCGGCGCGTTTCATGTCCGAGCGGCCTGCTGGATCGCGGCGGTCAGCCAGGACAGCTTCGTGATCTCACCGCGTGAGATCGCCACCACCCGGAGCTGGCGGTTCAGCACGAACGTTTCGGGCAGCTGCGCGGTGCCGTAGCTCTCCGCATAGGAGCCGTCGATATCGCGCAGGTTGGGAAAGGTGAAGCCGAATCGCTTGATCGCGCCGAGGGAATTTCCGGTGATGTCCTTGTAGGTGATGCCGACGACCGTCCCTTCGTGGCGCGCGGCGAGCCGGCGCTGCGCCCGTTCGAGCAGGCCAGCCTCGGCGTTGCAGGTGGAGCACCAGGAGGCCCAGAAGTTGACGACGACCACTCCGCCGCGCCAGTGCGTCAGTGCGGCCGATCGGCCGTCAACGCCATCGAGCACAGGCAACGCCTTCGCCGCATTTGGCGCCGACGGCTGGTGTCCCGCCTCGATCGCAGCATCGAGCCGGCGACTCGTGCCCTGCTTTGTGAGCCCGTAGACGAGTGTCGCGACGAGCGCCGCCCCAACGAGCACGGTGACGATCGGGCCGAGCCGGCGCTTCACTCCTGCAAGCCTAGAGGTCTAGGATCTCCCCGGAGCCTGCGGGATTAGTTCATCGGTAGAACGCGAGCTTCCCAAGCTCGAGAGACGGGTTCGATTCCCGTATCCCGCTTCAGAGAACTCCGTGATTTGCAGGAGTTTCCTGCTTAACGAGGCTTGCGGACGGCAATTGCGGACGTCGTTCGATCCCGAACCTACGCTAGTCCCTGAGCCCCCATTGCTTGCTTCTCGGTCCTGCCAGACGACCGCAAGTTAGTCATGCCAGGGTGCGCGGTTGAAGGTTGTCGCTTCTAGGTTTCGACTTGTCCGTCTGCAGGCCAAGTCAAGAGTTCTTCGAACGCCGCTTGCCGGAAGTGGGCGGGCGTGACGGCCTCGCTCGCGACCGGAGATCGCTGGCTGATCGGGCGGGAAGCCGCCCACGTAGGGGAAGTTGAGGTACGTCGGCCACGTTTGTCGCAGTTGCGTCTCAAAGTCGTCGGC
>JBEKBL010000238.1:0-3778 GCA_050015415.1 Solirubrobacteraceae bacterium | reverse complement strand
ACTCTTGCCCTCGAGCGCGCGCGCGAGCGCGATCTGCCGCTATTCGTCTCGATCGGCTACGCCGCCTGCCACTGGTGTCATGTGATGGAGCACGAGTCGTTCTCAGACCCCGCGACCGCCGCGCTGATGAACGAGCGCTTCGTCTGCGTCAAGGTCGACCGCGAGGAGCGCCCCGACCTCGACGGCGTCTACATGGAGGCCGTCCAGTTGATGACCGGGCACGGCGGCTGGCCGCTGAACGTCTTCCTGACGCCTGAGGAGAAGCCGTTCTTCGGCGGCACCTACTGGCCGCCGCAGCCACGCCACGGTCTGCCGTCGTTCGCACAGGTGCTCGCCGGCGTCTCCCAGATTTGGAGCGAGCGACGAGACGAAGCGACCGACATCGCCAAACGCCTCACGGAGCGGCTTCGCGAGAGCGCAAACCTCGAAGCGGCTGACACGCCGATCGACGAGGCGGCGCTCGCCGGCGCGCTGGCGGCGCTCCGCGAGTCCTATGACGCGCGAAACGGTGGCTTCGGTGGGGCGCCAAAGTTCCCGCCGCACTGCACGCTCGAGCTGCTGCTGCGCCGCGGCGAGCTCGAGATGTCGACCGCGACGCTGCGGGCGATGGCCCGCGGGGGCATCTGCGACCAGGTCGGCGGCGGCTTCGCGCGCTACTGCGTCGACGCGACCTGGACCGTGCCGCACTTCGAGAAGATGCTCTACGACAACGCGCTGCTGGCCCGCGCCTACCTGCACGGCTGGCAGCTGAGCGGCGAGAAGCTGCTGCTGCGCACCTGCCGCGAGACGCTCGACTTCTGCCTGCGCGAGCTGCGCGCCAAGGACGGCAGCTTCTACTGCTCCCTGGACGCCGACAGCGAGGGCGTCGAGGGCCGCTACTACGTCTGGAGCCTCGCCGAGCTCGAGCAGGTGCTGGGCGACCGCGCGCAGGACGCGATCGAGTACTTCGGCGCGAGCGCTGCGGGGAACTTCGACGGCGCCAATGTGCTCGTCGCGACCGGGCGGGAACCACCCGATCGCTCCTCGATCCGAGACATTCTCCGGATGGCGCGAGACCGCCGGGTCAGGCCGGGCCTGGACGACAAGCGTCTCACAGCTTGGAACGCACTGATGATCGCCGCGCTAGCCGATGCCGGGGCCGCGCTGGAGGAGCCGGTGTACCTCGACGGCGCCGTCGCGGCGGCCGAGTTCGTCTGGCGGGAGATGCGCGACGGCGACGGGCGGCTGCTACGAAGCTATGGCGAGGGAGGCGCGCATCTGCAGGCCTATCTCGAGGACCATGCGTTCCTGCTAGAGGCACTGCTGACGCTGTATGAGGCAACGTTCGACGAGCGCTTCTTCAGCTGGTCGGTCGAACTCGCCGAGACGCTGCTCACGCGCTTTGCCGACACCGAGCGCGGCGGCTTCTTCGTCAGCGCCCGCGACGGCGAGCGGCTGATCGCCGAGCGCAAGGAGCTCGAGGACAACCCGATCCCCGCCGGCTCATCGAGCGCAGCGCTCGGTCTGCTGCGTCTCGCTGCGCTGAGCGGCGAGCGCCGCTACGAGGACGCGGCGCTCGGCGCAATCCGCCTCGGCGCCGCTGTCGCCCCGCGCTTCCCGACGGCGTTTGCCTACCTCCTCTGCGCCGCCGACTTCGCGCTCGCTGACGTCAAGGAGGTCGCGCTGGTCGGAGCGGACCTGCGGCCATTCGAGCGTGTCATCCGCGACCGCTTCCTCCCCCACATCGTGCTCGCCGGAGCACCCGATGGCGCGATCAGCACGATCCCTCTGCTGGCGAGTCGCTCGGGCGACGCGGATGTCACCGCGGCCTATGTGTGCACGCGATTCGCTTGCCAAGCGCCCGCGACGACACCGAGCGAGCTCGCCTCCTTGTTCGGGTGGGTGCATGCACCCACCCGGTGATCGGTGCATGCACCGATCACCGCCTCGGCGCATGCGCCGAGGCGTCCCGACTAGAGGATCTGGAGGTAGCGGTCGAGCTCCCAGGGCGTGACCTGCACGCGGTACTCGTCCCACTCGCGACGCTTGATCTCGATGTAGCGGTTGAAGGTGTGCTCGCCGAGCGTCCGCAGCGCGAGCTCTGAGTCGGCGGTCAGCTCGACCGCCGCACCAAGCGTCTCGGGGAGCTGCTCGATGCCGAGCCGGCGGCGCTCTTCGGGCGCCAGGTGATAGAGGTTGCGCTCCATCGGCTCGGGCAGCTCGTAGCCCTTCTCGATCCCCTCGAGACCGGCCTGCAGCAGCGCCGCGAACGTCAGGTAGGGGTTGCAGGCGGGGTCGGGGCAGCGCAGCTCCATGCGCGTTGCCGCCTCGTTGCCCGGGTGGAAGAGCGGGACCCGGACCAGGGCCGAGCGGTTGCGCCGCGACCAGGCGATGTAGACCGGCGCCTCGTAGCCGGGGACGAGGCGTTTGTAGGAGTTGACCCACTGGGCGAAGATCGAGCAGATCTCGCGCGCGTGGCGCAGCTGGCCGGCGATGAAGCCCTTGCCGGCCGCGGACAGGTGGTAGTGGTCGTCGGGATCGTAGAAGGCGTTCTTGCCGCCGGCGAAGAGCGACTGGTGGGTGTGCATGCCGGAGCCGTTCTCGCCGAACAGGGGCTTGGGCATGAACGTCGCGTGCCAGCCGTAGCTCAGCGCCAGCTCCTTGACGGTGATGCGATAGGTGACGCAGTCGTCGGCCATCTTGAGCGCGTCGGCGTAGCGGATGTCGATTTCGTGCTGCGAGGGGCCGGCCTCGTGGTGGCTGTACTCGACGTGGATCCCGAGCTGCTCGAGGGCGATTGCCGTGTCGCGGCGGGCGCCCGATCCGGCGTCGAGCGTCGTCAAATCGAAGGAGCCACCGGTGTCGAGCGGCTCGGTGCCGGTCGCGTCGCGAAAGAGGAAGTACTCGAGCTCCGGGCCGACGTTGAACGCGTCGAAGCCGAGGTCCGTCGCGCGCTGGACGGCGCGCCGCAGGATGTGCCGCGGGTCGCCTTCGTAGGCGGTGCGCTCGGGCGTGAGAATGTCGCAGAACATGCGCCCGACGCCCTGCTCCTCAGGGCGCCAGGGCAGCACGGCGAACGTGCTCGCATCGGGCATCGCGATCATGTCGGACTCCTCGATCGCGTTGAAGCCGGTGATCGATGAGCCGTCGAAGGCGATGCCGTGCTCGAAGGCCGCGTCCAGCTCGGCGGCGTTGATCGAGAACGACTTGAGCTGACCGAGGATGTCGGTGAACCAGAAGTTGATGAAACGGACCTTGCGCTCGGCAACGATCGCCTTGACGTCGTCCGCGGTGATTGGCTTGGCGGCCATGATCTTGAGCTCCTAATCGCAGTCCACCGCGCGGGAGGCACGAGCGGCCGTTAGTGGGCACCCTAAATGATCGGCTGGGCGTCGGGCGCTGTGCGCCGCTGCCTTGCGCGGCGAGCTAGAGCGTCGCGGCGTTGCGAGGCTCGGCCGCCGGCGCGGGCTCGCTGCCGGGGCGTGGCTGCGCGCCGTCGTGGCCGTCGAGCCACTCGCGAGCCCATTGCTTGAGCTCGGAGAGCGCGGGAGCGAGCTCGCGGCCCTTGCGTGTGAGCGCGTACTCGACGCGCACGGGTGGTCCTGGATGGACCGTTCGCGCGACGAGGCCCCAGGCTTCGAGCTCCTTGAGGCGGTCCGAGAGCATCCTGTCGGAGAGGTCGGTGACCGCGCTGGCGATCTGGGAGAAGCGCAGTGCGCCGCTCTGAATGAGGATCTCGATGATCGCGCCGGTCCAGCGGCGACCGATCAGGTCTACGGCGCGGTTGTAGAGGGGGCAG
>JBEKBL010000237.1:0-3782 GCA_050015415.1 Solirubrobacteraceae bacterium | reverse complement strand
GGGTGACGAGAGCGCACTCGAGCACTTCGGCGAGCGCCACATACGCGGCGTCGTAAGCGGACAGGTTCTCGCGGAGCTGAAACGCCCGGCGGCGCAGAGCATCGGCAAACGGCCAGCGCCGGATGGGCAGGTCATCGAAGTCGCTGAGCAGATCCGCCGCTCGGGGCGCGCTGAGATGACCACCGAGTGCGAGCCCCCGGAGCGTCGAGACGACCTCGAAGTCAAGCAGCGTGGGGGCGTGGAGATCCTCGCTCGCGAGCCGCGCCCGCAGCTCGCCGCTCCCAGCGCGCGCCGTGAGCGCGTCGATCACCGCGGAGCCGTCGACGACGATCAATCGAGCGCTCGCGCCAGCAGCTGCTCCTCGCGCTCTGCCCGGTCAGCGTCGACGATGTCGAGCGCCGCGGCCTCGACACGCTCGGCCCGTCGGGCTGCCCGCTCGAGGACCTCGGCGACGGTCGGCAGCGCCGCTTCGCGCTCGAGCAGCTCGAGCAGGTAGGCGTTCAGCGATTCGCCGCGAGCGGCGGCGCGCGCCTTGAGCGTCCGGCGCGTTCCCTCGGGAACATTGCGTATCTGGACCAGCGACGGCATCGCATACATCGTAATTCAGTTTCAATACGTACTGCATACATGCGGGACTAGTGCGAGTCTGCTTCCGCCGCGCTCGCTCGCATCGCGACGCCGCACGAGCGCGACCCCATCCAGCTAAACAGCGCGCGCCGCAGCTCTACCGAAGCGACCCGACATCCAGCCGTCCACAACAAAGCTCGCACCCATCAGCACCAGAACCCCCACGGGGCAGAGCAGCCACGGAATCCCATCGAGCGCCGCCGGCCAGAGGATCTGCTCTCGTCCCCCGGCGGCGTCGAACAGCAGGTGCGCGCAGTTGACGGCGAACACCGACCACGCCGCGATCCAGCGGCTGCGCCGACCGTCCCCGCGCCCGGCCGCCCGCGACAGCGCCGGCCAGACGACGAGCGTCACCAGCGCCAGCAACACCACGAAACCCAGCGAGTGGGTCTCCGGTCGCCCGCCGCGAAGCGTCTCGAGCGCATGCGGGCTGATGCTCCCCGCCGCGACAACGTGGTCGAGGTCGAGCACCGATCCGCCAACGAACGCAAGCAGCCCATAGCCGAGTCGGTGCCGCGAGTGCCAGACGATCGGCGCCACCACGAGCACGCCGATGACGCCGTGGATGAAGACCGCCCAGATCGCCGACGCCAGCGGATGGTTCGTGTCCGAGAGGAACGGCCACTCGGGGTAGGGGCTCAAGCGGAACCTTGCATCGCGCGAGCGGCCGACCCTAGCTCGCCCGCCGGCTGCCGTCAATTTCGTGGGATTCTGGGGCGGCGCGGGTCGCGCGGCCGCGTCACTTCACGAAGTGGGCGCTCGCTCGCGGTCGCGTATCGCTCGCCGCGCTCGCGGATGCAAGCATCGCGAGGTGGCTCTGCAAGCCGATCCCGTAGGCGGTCGGCGTGCCGCCGTAGTTGACGATCAGCGCCGGACCGGCGCTGCAGCTCCAGCCGCTGTCGGTCGCATCCCACGCCCAGCCGAGGTAGGAGACGCCGTGGGCGTCGGCCCAGTTCATGTAGGCGAGCGAATAGCCGTCGGCGCAGTCGTTTTCGCCGAACTCGCCGGTCACGACCGGCACCTTCGCGGCGAGCGGAGCGATCTCCTGATTCCAGCAGCCGACGTTGTTGCAGCCGGTGAAGTTGTAGGTGTGAAACGAGACGATCAGCTGGTTGTCGGGGTCGTGGGGCTCGTACTGCACCCACTGGCTCTCATCGCTCGCGTAGCCGACGCCGCCGAGCAGCAGCGGGTTGCGCGCGCCGCTCGCGCGCACCGCGTTGACGAGCTGCTGCATGCCGGCGGTTTGATAGGTCACGCTGTGGCCGCCGCTCGTGAACTGGGTCGAGCAGCCGTTCTCCCAGCACGACCACGAGCTGATGAATGGCTCGTTGTAGAGGTCGAAGAGCACGGCCCGGTCGCTGGCGAACACGCTCCCCACCGAGCGCCAGAACGCCGGCGCATGACTGGCGTCCGCCATCGGCCACTGCTCGCTCGCGAGGCTCCTCCCCGGCGCCGCCCAGTGCAGGTCGAGGATCACGTAGAGGCCGGCCGCGTTCAGCGAGTCGACGTAGCGCTTGACCCTGAGCCGGTACTGCGCGCCGCCGAGCCGGGGGTTGACGCCGTTGATCCCGAGCCAGCAGTCCTCGTTCAGCGGCAGTCGCACGGCGTTTGCGTGCCAGGACGTGATCGCCGCGGACGACGCGGCATTCGTCGGCCCGGACCAGACGGTCTTGGTCGTATGGCTGATGCAGTTGTACTCACCACTCGAGCGGTTGACGCCGAGCAGGCGAACCGTCGTGCCCCCGAGCGTCGTCAGATGGTTACCCGACACCTCGATCCCGGCGCCGGCCGCCGGCGCAGCCTGCGCCGCCGAGGCGCACATCAGCGCGACCGCGACCAGCACGGCACTGCCGGCAGCCCGGCGGATCAATCGGATCGAAATTCTCAAGGGCGTGCGTGCAGCGTAGCCAGGTACGGGTTCGCCCGGGACCAGCCTCAGCCCGTCTCAGCTGAACAGCGGGTTGTGCGGGTCGAGCAGGCGCGCGTGGTCGTAGTCGGCGAGCGCCGCCGACGCGTGTCCGGTCCGCGCCTCGAGACGCGACAGGACGAGCCAGTTGCTCCAGTTCACCGGCTGGCGGTCCTTCGCCTGCTCGGCGTCTTTGAGCGCGGCCCGGAGATTGCCGGCCTGCTCCTCGACCAGCGCCTCCTGCAGCCAGCCGGTCGCGGCATAGGGCTGCAAAGCGACCGCCTCGTCCGCGCGCTCGAGCGCGCCCGGAAGATTGCCGGCCTGCACCAGCGACTGGCTCTCGCGTACCGCCTCCGTGGCGGCCATCGGCACAGCGATGGCGACAATGATCGCCAGGCACGCGACGGCGCCCGATGCCTGAAGCGCGGCGCGCACGCCCCGCTTGCGAACTAGGGCTCCCAGGCTCCAACGACGACTCAATGGCCTCGCCCCGGTAGCGCCACCGGGCTGCTCCGGAGCGAAGATCACGCCTGCGCAGACGAACAGCGCAACCGGCAGTACCGGGATGAACCAGATCCAGTCGATTGCGGCCGAGACGGCGAAGGCGAATGCTCCAGCGGTCGCCGCGGCGAGTGCCAGACGCTGCGCGGGGTCGCGGCTTCGAATCACGCGCCAGACGCCGCACCCGAGTATCCAAAGGATGAAGCCCGCGATCAACACGAGGCCGGGATAGCCGAGGTCGCTGAGCGCCTGGAGGTAAAGCGAGTGCGCGTCGACGACGAAGCCGCCGGCCGCAACCCCGTGTTGGAGCCACTGGAACTGGAAAGTGTTGGCGCCGGTGCCAGTCAACGGCTTGCGGCTGGCCGCCCGCGCCGCCACCTGCCAGTACTGGTAGCGGCCCTCGCCGGCCGCGCTCCCGAGTCGCGCGAACGCCGTGCCGCTCGACGAGGCGATCTGGTTGGGGGATTTGAACTGGTCCCATTTTTGGTGCAGGAAGCCCACGCCCCCGGCGGCTACGAACGCGACAACCGCGACGAGCAGACTGGCCATGGTTAGGCGCGTCAGTTTTTGGCGCGAGATCAAGAGCAGGCGCGGTCGCTCGACATGCCGCTCGACAAGGACGATTGCGCCGACGAGCAGTGCGACCGCGAGCGCCACCGCGATAGCGATAGCGATCAGCTCGTTGCCCTGGTGCGCGGCAAGCGGGGAACGCAGACCCTCGCGGACCGCGGCGCGCTGGTTGGCCGCC
>JBEKBL010000236.1:0-3799 GCA_050015415.1 Solirubrobacteraceae bacterium | reverse complement strand
TCCGCCTGCACCCACAGGCCCCAGGTGATGGCACGTGGGAAGCGCTCGCGACAGACCTCGGGCAGTGTGCTGTCGGTGATGATGCCGAGCTTCGCCGACAGGTACTGGATCAGCATCGCCATGACGTTGGCGACGAGCACGACCCAAAGGAGCAGATAGCCGAACTGCGCGCCGCCCTGGATGTTCGTGGCGAAGTTGCCAGGATCGACGTAGGCGATCGATGCCACAAACGCCGGCCCGAGCATCCAGAGCGTCGAGCGCAGCCGGCCGCGTGCAAGCAACCTGTCCAGCTGGCTTGGCCCGAGCGCGGCCGGCGCGGCGTCTGGCACGGCGCTCTCGAGCGCAGGCACGGGCGCGTGACCCAGCGAGCTCACCGTGTCTGACCCTTCAGCTCGACGCGCATCGCGTGCGCGAGCTCGCCGCCGATCGTCTGGTCTCGCTCACCGAAGCGCAGGAAGAGCGGCCCGCCGAACGGCTGACGCGCTCTGACCTCGAAGCGATCGCCCGGGGCGATGCCGCAGCTGGCGAGATAGCGGAGCATCTCCGGGTCGGAGTCCGAGACACGGACGAACGTCCCGCGGTCTCCGGGCTCGAGCGACTCGAGGCTGCTCGTCGCGCGCTCGTCGAGCTCGAGGTCGGCGGTCGGTATCGGGTCGCCGTGGGGGTCGATCGTGGGGTCTCCGAGCTTGGCCGAGATCAGCGCCTCGAGATCCTCGGAGAGGACGTGCTCGAGCACCTCGGCTTCCGCGTGAACGCGGTCCCAGGACATCTCGAGCGCCTCGGCGAGGAACAGCTCGAGCAGGCGGTGGTGTCGCACCATCTCGAGCGCGAGCCGCCGCCCGTTCGCCGTCAACCGCACGCCGCGGTAGGGAACGTGCGTGATCAGGCCGAGCTCGTCGAGCTTGTGCAGCATCGCTGAGACGGAACCGGGGGTGATCCCGAGACGCGCGGCGAGGGCCGTCGTGCTGACCGGCTCGGAGCTGCGGCCCTCGAGCGCGAAGATCGCCTTCGCGTAGTCCTCCACCGCCTGCGAGCGCACCGATTCCTTTGTGGCCATGCCTAGAACAGATTATGGCATACCAAACTTCTAATCAGGGGCACTCGAACAAACGTCCACCGGCGTATCCTCGGAAAGACCGTGCTGCGAACCCTCGAACGCCTCTCCCCGCCCGCGAGCGAATACGCCGCCGTGAGCGACGATGCGGGTCTGCTCGACCGCTCCGAACGCGGGAAGCTCGCGCTCAGCGGACCCGACGCCGCAACTTTCCTCGACTCGGTGCTTTCGAATGACATCAAAGCGCTCAGGCCAGGGCGCGGCGCAGACGCGACGCTGCTGACGCACAAGGGCCGCATGCTCGCCGAGGTGCGCGTCCTGCGAACCGAGGACGAGCTTCTCCTGGACACCGAGCGCGTCGCGCTGCAGGCGCTGTTCGATGCGCTCAACCAATTCGCGATCGGCTACAGCGCGGAGTTGCACAAGCGCACCCTCGAGGTGGCGTTGCTATCTGTCATCGGTCCGCGGGCCGACCGTCTGTTTGCGCCGGCGCCGAGCCCAGAGGAGCTCGCCCACGTGGCGAGCGAGGTTGCCGGCCGCGCGGTGCGCCTGGTCCGCACCCCCTTGGGCGTGGACGTGCTGTGCGAGGCGGGCGATCGCGACGCGGTATGGGCGGGACTGTTGGCCGGTGGTGCGCTCGCGATCAGTGAGGCGAGCGCCGAGTGCGTTCGGATCGAGGCTGGGATCCCGCTCTACGGCGTCGAGATGGATCAGACGACGATGCCGCAGGAGGCCGCCATCAACGAGCGCGCCGTCTCCTACTCCAAGGGCTGCTATGTCGGGCAGGAAACGGTCGCCCGCCTTTACTGGAAGGGCAAGCCGAACCGGTTGCTGCGCGGCCTGCGCTTCAGCGACCCCGTCGAAAGCGGTGCGCCGCTACGCCAGAACGACCGCGAAGTCGGCGGCGTCGCGAGCATCACGTGCTCCCCACGTTTCGGCCTGATCGGCCTGGCGTTGGTGCGCCACGAGGTGGAGCCGGGAGACATCCTCGCGGTCGGCGACACGAGCGCGTCAGCTACCGTTGTCGAGCTGCCGTTCCACACCAGCAGCGGCGAACGCCGCTAGCATTCGCGCCTCGCTTGCCGCTCGATACCGCCGACATCACGAAGCTCAGCGTCGAGCCCGGCGAGCTACCGGCGAGCATGGCGGCCTGGGTGATCCGCAAGGAACGCGAGGGCGAGCCGATCGACGCCTTCCAGATCGAAGAGGTCGACGTGCCCGAACCGGGGCCGTTCGAGGTGACGGTCCGGGTCATGGCGGCCGGCGTCAACTACAACAACGTCTGGGCCGCGATGGGCAAGCCGGTCTCGGTCTTCGGCTACGGCGATCATCCCGAGTTCGGCCACCACATCGGCGGCTCGGACGCCTCGGGGATCGTCTGGAAGGTGGGCCAGGGCGTGACCCGCTGGCAGCCCGGCGACGAGGTCGTGATCCACTGCAACCAAGCCTCCTACGAGGACGTCGAAGTCCACGGGCTCGACCCCCTCGCGGCGCCCTCGCAGCGGATCTGGGGCTACGAGACGACCTGGGGCTCGTTCGCCCAATTCACGCGCGTGCAGGCGCAGCAGCTCCTGCGCAAGCCGCCGGCGCTGAGCTGGGATGAGGCGGCCTCATACGGGCTCGTCTACTTCACGGCCTACCGGATGCTGATCGACCGCTGCGCGCTGAAGGCGGGTGACCGAGTGCTGGTCTGGGGCGCCGCCGGCGGCCTCGGTGTGTTCGCGACGCAGCTCTGCGCCGCCGCCGGTGCCCAGAGCGTCGGGATCGTCTCCTCGCCCGAGAAGGGGGCGCTCGTCGAGCAGCTGGGCGCCGCCGGCTGGATCGATCGCAGCGAGTTCGCCGGGATGATGCGTACCGGGACCGAGACGCCCGAGGAGGAGCGGGCGCGACAGGACGAGGCGCGGCGCTTCTCCAAGCGCGTGAGAGAGATCCTCGGCGCGGCGCCCGACATCGTCTTCGAGCATGTCGGCAAGGCGACGTTCCCGACATCGGTCTTCGTCGTCAAGCCGTTCGGCAAGGTCGTGATCTGCGCCGGGACGAGCGGGTACGACGTCGACTTCGACGTTCGCTACCTGTGGATGCGCCAGAAGGAGATCGTCGGCTCGCACTTCGCGAACGCCTACGAGTGCGAGCGCGCGAACGAGCTGATCGAGCAGCACCTGATCCGACCTGTACTCTGGCGGACGTTCGGCTTCGACGGCGTTGGGGAGGCACACCAGCTGATGAAAGACAACCGACACCTGGGGAAGATCGCGATCCTCGTCGGCGCCGCCCGCGAGGGCGAGGGCCGGACCGCGGACGGCCCGGGTGCGATCCGCGCGGAGGTGGGTATCTGATGGCAGGAGTGGTGCACATCCCGTGGTACGCCACAGGCTTCCGCGGTGAGGAGCTGCAAGCGGAGCTGGTTCGCGTCTCAGCGCTCGCGACGCGCTACAACGCAACGAGCTACGCCGTGTACCGACTGCGGGACGACCGCTATAAGTTCCTGCAGCTGCTCGGCTTCGACGAGCACGCGGATTTCGACCGTTACTGGTACGGCCCGGAGATGATCGACTTCCGGACCTACGCCCAGGGCTGGTTTCAGGTGCCGGTGCTCTACAGCTGGTCGGACCTCGTGACCGAGGGCGAGCGCCCGCATCGCAACGGCGCCCACGCCGAGGCCCATCCAGTCGAGAGCTAGCAGCACACGCTCCGGCTTGCGGGCCGGCCATCGCGCGGCTATCTTCAGGAGCGTGCGGCGGCCAG
>JBEKBL010000235.1:0-3803 GCA_050015415.1 Solirubrobacteraceae bacterium | reverse complement strand
CCAAGGACGTCCACGGCGCGCTTGACGGCGTCATCGGCGGGGTCCAGTGGGGCGTCACCGGCACGATCTCTGTCTACGTGCCAGGCCAGACGGTGTCCGTTGCCGTGTACCGGGACGGGGTCGCCGCCACGACGCAGACCGTTCCGATCGAAGCGGCCACGACCGGCACCGGCGGAGTGTTCAGCGCGTCGTTCGTCGTCTACGGACGCGGTGCTCTGACTGTTCAGGCAACCCACGCGCTCACGGCGCAGCAGGAGTTGCTCGTGTCAGCGCCGGTCTACCTGACGCTTGCGCGCTCCAGCGTGCGGGCGGGACAGAGAAGTCTCGCCGTGCGAATCCTCCAGTCTGAGTTGACCGGAGAGCACTACGTCGTCGGGCGACCCGGCGTCTACGACGCTCGGACGCAACGTGCGGTCCTCGCGTTTCGAAAGCTCGCCGACATGCCCCGCACGATGGTCGCCGACCGAGCGGTCTTCGCGGCGCTCGCCGCCGGGCGCGGGCGGTTCAAGGTGCGCTACCCACACCAGGGACGGCATGCCGAGGGCGACCTCACGCATCAGGTCCTCGCCCTGATCGGCCCGCACGGCAAGGTCCAGCGGCTCTACCCGATGAGCTCGGGCAAGCCTTCGACGCCGACGCAGCCCGGCCTCTTCAGGGTCTGGCTACGCGTGCCCGGGGTCAACAACGTCGGTATGGTCGATTCGAGCTTCTTCAACGGCGGCGACGCGATCCACGGCTACAACCCCGTCCCGCCATACCCGGCAAGTCACGGCTGCCTGCGGGTGCCGGTCCCGGATGCCCTCAGCATCTACGACTGGATCGGCGGCACCGGCGTGCCGGTCGACGTCTACTACCGCTGAGGCTCGTTGCCGGCCGCTCGAGCGGCCCGCACCGCGACGACCGCAACCGCCGGTAGGCTCGCCGGACAGTGGCTGCGATCGCTCAGGTCGAGCCGCTCACGACCGCGCGAGCGCTCAGTGGGCCGTTCGACTACGCACTTCCCGAGGACCTCCGCGCGAGCGTGCGGATCGGCTCGCTGCTCGTTGTGCCCTTCGGGCGCCAGGAGCTGCTGGGGGTGGTCGTCGGCCTGGCCGAGCAGAGTGAGCTCGCCGCCGAGCGGTTGCGCGCGCCAACCAGCGCGGTGGATGGCGAGGTGCCGAGCGACCTCGTCGAGCTGGCCGGCTGGATCGCCGCGGAATACTGCTCGACGCCCGCCCGGGCGCTCTCCCTCGTCCTGCCGCCCGAAGCCCGCAAGGGCAACCGCGAGCTCACGCGACTGGTCGCGACGCTGACCGCTGCCGGAGCTGCCGCGCTCACCGATGGCGCGCGGCTGACGCCGCGCCAGCGTACGTTGCTTGCGCACCTGGCCCAGTCGGGGCCGGTAGCTGCCAGCGCGCTCCAGGTGGACCACGGAGCGCTCCGGCGACTCGAGGCGCGCGGGCTGATGGGATTGAGTTCGGAGTCCGTACGACGTGCGCCGGAGCACGTTTCCGTCGGCGCAACGCGGGAGACGGCAGTCACACTCAACGCGAGCCAGCTGGCCGCAGTCGCGCAGGCCCGCGCGGCGATCGCTGCGCGGACGCCCGCGTCCCTCCTGTTGTTCGGCGTCACGGGCTCCGGCAAGACGGAGGTCTACCTGCAGGCCGCCGCGAGCGCGCTCGCGCACCGGCGCGGCGTGATCGTGCTCGTGCCTGAGATCGGCCTGACGCCGCAGACCGTGTCGCGCTTCGTCGAGCGCTTCGGCGACACCGTTGCGGTCCTGCACTCCCGCCTGTCGGCCGGCGAGCGCGGCGACGAGTGGCTGCGCTTGCGCCGCGGCGAGGCGCGGATCTGCGTCGGCCCGCGCTCCGCGGTGTTCGCGCCGATCTCAGACCTCGGGCTGATCGTCGTCGACGAGGAACACGACTCCTCCTACAAGCATGAAGGGGATCCCCGCTACGACGCACGTCACGTCGCCGCTCACCGGGCTGAGATCGCGGGCGCGCTGCTGCTGGCGGGCAGCGCGACGCCTCGACCCGAGAGCTTCGCGACGCTGCAACGGCTCGAGTTGCCGGCGCGAGCCGACGGTGGCCGCCTGCCGAGCGTCGAGGTCCTCGACATGCGCGACGCCCGCGGAGCGCTGCACGAGCGAACCGCCGAGGCGCTCGGTGAGCTGCGCCGCTCCGCCGGCAAGGGGATCGTCCTGCTCAATCGCCGCGGCTGGTCGAACTTCCTCTCCTGCCGGCAGTGCGGCAAGGTCTGGGGCTGCCCCGAGTGCGACGTCGCGCTGGTGCTCCATCAGGCCGAGCACGCGATCGCCTGCCACCACTGCGGCCATCGCGAACGCGTGCCCGAGCGCTGCGACGCCTGCGGATCCACCGCGCTCGCACGCCACGGCCTCGGCACCGAGCGGCTCGAGCACGAGCTGACGCGCGCGCTCGGCGGTTCCGATTTCCCGCTGTTCCGCCTCGATGCCGACGTCGCGACGTTGAAGGGCCGCGCCGCCGCCGTCCTCGCGCGCTTCGATCAGGCCGAGGCGGGCGTCCTCATCGGGACGCAGATGATCGCCAAGGGTCACGATTTCGAGGGTGTTTCGCTCGGTGTCGTGCTTGACGCCGACGCGACGCTCCGCTTCCCCGACTTTCGCGCCGAGGAGCGGACGTTCGCGCTGATCGCGCAGCTCGCCGGGCGCACCGGACGTGGTCGCGGCGACGGGCGCGTCCTCGTTCAGACGCTCGCGAGCGATGCCCGTGCGATCACCTACGCCGCACGACACGACAGTGACGGCTTCCTGACCGGCGAGCTCGAGCGTCGCCGCGCACTCGGCTACCCGCCCTACGGCGAGCTGATCCGGATCGTCTGCTCGGCCGAGGTGGAGGGGAGTGCCATGCGCGCAGCGCGCGACCTGCGTCAGCGTTTGGTCATCGAAGCGGCCCAGATCCTCGGTCCGGCGCCGCTGTTCCGTTTGCGCGGTCGAGATCGTGCGCAGCTCCTCATCAAAGCGAGCAACAGAGCCGCTGCGCTCGCAGCCGTCGGAGCAGCCGTCGCCTCGCCGCTCGGGCGAGACATTGCGGTGAGCGTTGACGTCGATCCGCAGTGAGCGGATCGCGCCCGGCGACGTCTTAGACTTGATCGGTGGCCTCAGAAGCGGAAACAACTGAGCAACCGACCCCGTCCGAGGAGCTCTCGGTTGAGGAGCGCGCGCGACGCGACGCGGCGATGGCACAGATCCGCCAGCTCGGCGATCCGGTGCTGAAGACGCGAGCGCTGCCGGTGTCGCGCTTCGACGCGGAGCTGCGAAAGCAGGTGGACTGGATGCGCGATGTGATGCAAGGAGCGAACGGCATCGGCCTCGCCGCGACGCAGGTCGGGATCGTCGAGAGCGTGCTCGTCTACCGCGTCGAGCCCGACAGCCCGATCGTTGCGGTGATCAACCCAGAGATCCAGTGGCGCGGAGGGGAGACCGACATCGCCGAGGAGGGCTGCCTGAGCATTCCCGGAATCCACGTGGACGTCGAGCGCGAAGTCCACGTCCGAGTCGCCGCGGTCGACGAGACCGGCAGTCCGTACACGATCGAGGCGTCCGGACTCGAGGCGCGTGTGTTGCAGCACGAGATCGACCACCTCGCCGGCGTCCTGATGCTCGACCGGACGACGCGCGAGCAGCGCCGCGACGCGATGCGGACCTGGCGCGAGCTGCAACAGACGGGGTGACCCTCGCCTACATAGGCAGCTCGCCGTTCGCCGCGACGGTGCTCGAGGCGCTCGCCGTCTCGCGGCACTCCCCGGCGCTCGTGATAACCAAGCCGCCGCGGCCGAAGGGC
>JBEKBL010000234.1:0-4657 GCA_050015415.1 Solirubrobacteraceae bacterium | reverse complement strand
CCGCCCAATGTGCGCGCCGCTGCACCTGCTCGCCGAGCGCAATGCCCACTGGATCAGCTCGTGCCAGGGCCGCGCTCACCTGCGGCGCTTGATCGTGAGCGCCTCTGACGCGACCGTGATTGCGGCAACGTCGAGGGTCAGCTCAGCGTGGATGGTGCGGTACTTGGCAAGCAGCTTCGCGCCGAGTTGACCGAGTTTGAGCGTCACGGTCGCGCTCGTGCCGCCCGACACCGCATAGTTCTCACTCGCCAGAACCACGGTGCGTGTCGTGTGCTTCGGCCGCATGCGGGCGCTGACCGCAGTGAGTTTGCCGCCGGTGAGGTGTTCGACCGCGGTCAGCTCGAGCGGGCCACTACATGTAGCACCAATTGCCTCGCTGCAGGAGATCGTCGCAGTGAGCTTCGGGCTTTTGATCTTGACGCCCACGAGGCCAGGTCCGGTGACCGTGATCGGCAGAGCCCCACTCGCATGCTGCACCGGTGGCCCCGGATCGGACACCGCCACGGTAACGCTCCCAGTCTCAACCGCCGTCGGCGTGCCCGAGATCACGCCCGTGGCGGCATTGAGGCTCAGCCCGGCAGGCAGCGAACCCTGGCTGAGTGACCAGCTGTAGCTCCCCACCCCGCCGGTCGCCGCCAGCTGCGCGTTGTAGGGAGATCCGACGACCGCCGCTGGCAGGCTCGTAGTCGCAAGCGCGAGCACCGGCTCAGAGCTCACGACCATCGCTTGATAGTCGGCGCTGCCATTGGTGTCGGCATAGCTGCCGACACCAACACAAACGCCGGGACTCGTACAGAGGACACCGATCCCAGCCGACTGACCGCCAGGCGGCAGCGCGAGCTCTGTGGCCGACCCCCACACGCCTCGGGTCTCGTCCACGTCCATCGCCTGGTAGTCCGACGTCCCGCTGGTGTCCTCGTAGTCGCCCGACGCGACGCAGTCCCCGGGCGACGTACAGGTCACCGCATCGAGCGCCGAAAAACCGGTCGAGCTCGCATTGCCCGGGAGCGTAACCTCGGTCGCCGCCCAGAGCCCCTGCGTCTCGGTTAGTGCCATGACGAGGCCATAGTCGCTGGTGTCCTCGTATTGGCCGACGGCAACGCAATTCCCCGGGCTTGTGCAGGTCACCGACCACAGGGTGTCGGCACCACCGTAGGTCGTCAGCGGTATCGCGTTGGTCGGCAGCGCGGACTCGCTCACCGCGCTCCAAGTGCCGCTCGTCTCCGTCGCGATCATCATCCTTTGAGCGTTAGTTGAGTCGTCGTAGTTGCCGACGGCGGTGCAGTCTCCGACGCTCGTGCAGCTAACGGCGTTGAGATATGCCTGCGGGTTCGAGGTCGTCTTGTAGCCGGTCGGCAGCGCCAGCTTGGTCGCGGCGGCCCACGTGCCGTTGGTCTCGGTCACCGTCATCGCTTCCTGGTCATTGGCGCCGTTGCTCCCGTAGTACTGACCGACCGCGACGCAGTTACCGGCGCTCGGGCAGGCGACTCCGACGAGGTTTGCGTTCTCGCCATTCGCCATCGGATTCCAATCCGCCGGCAACGAGACGGTTTGTGCGATCCCCCAGACGCCGTTCGTCTCCGTGACGTAAAGCGCGAGATAGTCGCTTGCGCCGTTCGTGTCCTGGTACCACCCGACCGCGACGCAGTTGCCCGGGCTCGTGCAGGCGACAGAGTCGAGCGCAGCGGCCTGGTCGCCAGAGGTCGTGCTCGCGTCGCTCGGCAGCGCGATCTTCTGTGCGGGCCCCCACGTTCCGCCGGACTCGTTTACAGCCATCAGCTGGTCGTAACGGCTGCCGTTCGTGTCCGCATACTCGCCGACCGCGACGCAGCTTCCGGGGCTCGTACAGACGACCTGGGACAGGCCGGCGTCCTGCGCCCCGGCAGCCGTTGCCGCACCGCTCGGCAGTGTGATCTCGCTCGCCTGCGCCCAGACCGGTGCCACGTCGGGGCTCGCAGTCGTGGCGAGCGCGATAGCCGTAGAGACGACTGCGACCCCCACGACGGCGCCGAGAACCGCGAGCCGCCGAAGCCGCGAAGGTGCCCGTCTCGGTTGGACTCGACTCATTGCGCCCCCAATACGGACTTCATGTGGGCGGCGACCGTTTTTGCAATGGCGATCGTCACCGAGTCGGCCAGCGGTGCCTTGGGCGCTACGACCACGAGGGTCGCGATCGCAGCGTCGACGCGAACCCATGCGAACCCTGCGGCGATCGTCGAGCCCTTCGTCGCAATCGTGGCCGACCCATACATCGATTGCTGGCCGACGCCGATCCCTCGCAGCGTGCCGAACCGGGCGTCCTTGAGCGTCGCGCTCGACCCGTTGCCCGCATCGATGTTGTCGATCAGCGATCGACGGCCCGCGCTGGAGTCATAGATGCTGGGTACCTGGCCGAAGACGGCGTGCGCCCACGTGGTCGACGTGGCGAGAGTGATCTCGGTCTGGAGCTGCTGGAGCTTCACGCCGCCGGTGGTGCTCACGACGCCCCAGTCGCGGTCGTACTCGTCGCGCTCGTGCAGCCCGCCGGGGAAGTAGCTGTTGACGAGCAGCGTGGCGCCGGGGGCGAGGTCCGACGGCTGGAGCGTCATTTTGGCGAGATCGGGTGTTCCCTTCGGCGGCGTGTAGGCCTGCGCGCTCGCGGCCCCGAGGGCGCTGGTCGCTAGGGCGCTGGTCGCTAGGGCGGCGGCCACGACGCGGCGTGTGGTGCGTCGATCCATCGCGCGCCGCTGATCGGCGCTGATGAACTCGTACAGCTCAGCGACTTCGATGTCGCGCCCAACGATCTCCAGCTTGCGTTCCGCCGTCACGGTATCCGCAGCTCCCCCCGACGAGCCAGCCTCTAGTACCCACAACGTGCTGACCGCGAGCTACAAGAGACACCGCGGCACAATCACGCACCAACGGGGCTGACTCTATGGGGTCATGCGACACAAAAGCAATAGAGCGCAGCCCCCAAATTTCTGGCGCCGCCGTAAGAGGCGCCGCAGGCCGGAGGGCCGGAAACGCCGCTAGAGCAGCGAGCCGAGCACCTCGATGAACTGGGCGTTCTCCTCGCGCGTACCGAAGCTGACGCGGAGCGCGCCGGGCTTGCCGAGCGCGCTGCCGGCGCGGACGAGGATGCCCTGCTCGGCGAGGCCGCGGACGACGTCGGCCTCATCGTGGAGCGGTGGCAGCGAGAACCAGCAGAAGTTCGCCTGCGAGTCGGCCGGCGAGAGGCCGAGTGAGCGCAGACGCTCACGCATCTCGCCGCGCGCGGCGCCGGCGGCGTCGACGCGGCGGATCACCTCCTCGGGGTGGAGCAGCGCCTCGGTCGCTGCGGCCTGCGCCACGGCGTTGGCGAAGAACGGCTGGCGGATCAGCCTGAGCGCGCGCGGCAGCTCGCTCGAGCCGCAGAGCGCGAACCCGACGCGCAGGCCGCAGAGCCCGTAGACCTTGGAGAAGGTGCGCAGGAGAACAAGGTTCTCGTGCTCGGCAAGCAGGGCGATCGAGTCGTCGGGCGCGTCCAACGTGTTGAACTCGCAGTAGGCCTCGTCGATCATCACGCAGACCTGGCGCGGGACGGCGTCGATGAATTCGGCGATCAGGGCCAGCTCGAGCGCGGTGCTCGTCGGGTTGTTCGGGTTGCAGACGATGACCAGGCGCGTGCGCTCGTTGATCGCCTCGGCCATCGCCGCGAGATCGTGGCGCTCGAGCGCGTCGAGTGGGACGCGGACCGCTCGGGCGCCGGATGCCGCCTCGAGTTGGGGGTAGACGGAGAACGACGGCCAGGCGTGGACGAGCTCCGTGCCGGGCTCGAGCAGCGCCTGACCGGTCGCCAGGAGGACGTCGCAGGAGCCGTTGCCGACGGTAATCTGGGCGGCCGGGATGCCGTAGCGCTCCGAGAGGGCCTCGCGCAGCAGCGTGCTCTCGGGGTCCGGGTAGCGGTTCGCGTTCTCGAGCGCGGCGTTGGCCGCCGCGACGATCGCCGGCAGCGGCGGGTAGGGCGACTCGTTGCTCTCGAGGCGTACGAGCAGGCCCATGTGGGCGTAGCCGACGCCCGCCGGGTAGACCGGGATCCGCTTGACGGCCTGGGTGAACTCGAGCGGCATGAGCTAGTGGTCCTTCTTGGAGCGGTCCGCCGGATAGGGCGAGTGGCTGGGGCCGGCTGGCAAGGACGCAGGGAGCCGCAAGGCTGGTTGCCTTGCCGCGACCGCCTGTCCCCGAATGGGGGAGGACGCAGCCAGACGGATCCAGACGCCGCCGTAACGGTGGAGTGTTTCGGGAAGGACCACTCCTCCTATTGTGCGGCATCGAGGTCGGTGCGCAGGCTCTGCGCCGCCCCGAGGTACACGTGCCGCGCGATGTGGTCGGCTGGCGCGTAGTAGTGCAGCAGCACGCGGATCACGCTCTGCAGCGACGCTGGGACGTTGATCTCGCGCGTGCAGAGTAGCGGCACGCGCTCGAAGCCGAGGCGTCGCGCGGCGAGCGCGGGGAATGCCGCGTCGAGGTCGTCCGTGGCGGTGAAGATGCAGCTGACGATCCGCTCGATCTCGAGCTGGTTGCGCTCGATCAGCTCACCCATCAGCGTCTCGGTCGCGGCGAGGATTGCCTCGGCCGTGTTGGCCTCGACGCTCGTCGCGCCGCGCAGGGCGAAGAGCCGCTCGGCGCTCATCGGCGC
>JBEKBL010000233.1:0-3832 GCA_050015415.1 Solirubrobacteraceae bacterium | reverse complement strand
AGCAGGCTCGTGAGATCCTGCACGACGCTTGCTCCCATGACCACGGGCACGAAGGCGAGGGCGACGATCAGCAGGCCGAAGCCGCTCGTGAAGCCGGCCGAGAGCGGCGTCCAGCGCTGGATCCGGGCACCGGCGAGCACCGGCGCGGGGCGCGGCTGGGATGCCGCCGTCATGTCGTGACCCTGGGCAGCGCACGACGCGCCCCGCGAGCGCTCCGCAGCGTCAGGAGGCCGCCGCGCGGCGAAACGAGAACGACGAGGAAAACGATGTGGCCGGCGAGAATCGAATACTCGGGGTTGATCTGCGCACCGACCGTCTGAGCGACGCCGAGGACGATCCCGCCGAGGAGCGCACCCCAGATCGAGGAGCCGAGCCCGCCGATCACGACCGCCTCGAACGCGAAGATCAGCTGGTCGGGGCCGGAGTAGGGGACGAAGCTCGAGCGAAGGGCCAGCGCGAGCCCGCCGACCGTCGCGATCGCGACGGCGACGGCCGTCGCCCATGCGTAGACCGAGCGGGAGTCGATGCCGACGAGCTCAGCGGTATCGGGGTCTTCTGCGGTCGCCCGCATACGGCGCCCGGCGTTGGTCCGCGACAGGAACAGTTGCACGGCCGCGAAGATCAACACGGCGGCGCCGAAGATCAGCGCGCTCAGCGCCGAGATCGAGATCTCGCTGTTGATCTTCCAGGCAGCGGTGACGAGCGAGCCAGTGTCCTGCCCGAGTGAGCGCACATCCGGCGAGAAGGTCTGCTCGAGGACGTTCTGGATCACGATCGAGAGACCGAACGTTGCGAGCAGTGGCGTCAGCAGCCCGGAGCGGAGGCTGCGCTGCAGGACGAGGCGCTGAAGCAGGTAGCCGAGCAGCAACATGACCGGCAGAACCGGCAGGAGGCCGATCAGCGGCGAGACATTCCAATGCTCGAGCAGGAGGTAGATCAGGTAGGCGCCGAGGACGGCTATATCGCCGTGGGCGAGGTTGATGATCCGCATCACGCCGAACATCAGTGCGAGCCCGCAGGCGATGATCCCGTAGTAGCCACCGAGCAGGATCCCCTGGATGACGTCGTTGACCCACGTCATGTGCCGACACCCGCGGATCGGTGGAGGCCGAAGTAGGCCTCGGTGATCTGCTCGCGCGTCAGCTCGTCGCGCGATCCCTCGAGCACGAACCGGCCCTCGAGCATGCAGATGACGCGGTCGGCGATCGTCGCCGCGCGGGTAATGTCCTGATCCACGAGCACGACCGTGGAGCCTTCGCCGATCACGCTCTTCAGCGAGTTGTAGACCGCATCGACGGCGACCGGCGCGAGCCCCAGTGAGAGCTCGTCGAGCAGGAGCAGCCGCGGGTTCGAGATCAGCGCACGGCCGATCGCCGTCGCCTGCTGTTCACCGCCGGACAGCGTTGCCGCCCGCTGAGCCCGCAGCGGCCGGAGCATCGGGAACGCCTCGATGACGCTGTCGACCGTCCAGCGGCCCGGACGTCGGCGCTGAACGGCGACGCTGAGGTTCTCCTCCACCGTGAGGTTGGCAAACAGGCGGCGGCCCTCCGGGACGAGCGCGATGCCCATCCCGACCCGTCGATGCCCCGGCAGCTTGGTCACGTCGACACCGTCGAAGGTGATCGTCCCTGCACTCGCCCGGTGGGCACCGGCAATTCCGCGCAGCAGCGTGGTCTTGCCGGCGCCGTTGGCGCCGACAAGTGCGATCGTCTCGCCTTCGCGGACCGTGAGCGACACGCCGCGCACGGCCTCGAGCAAGCCGTGGCGGAGCGTGAGCTGCTCGATCACGAGCTGCGGCGCGGCTGCCTGCTCAGCGCGCGCTGCGCTCATGCGGCAGCGGTTCCGAGGTAGGCATCTACCACACGAGCATCGCTCATCACCGCCCGCGGTTCCCCATCGGCGATGACGCGGCCCGCGTCCATGCAGATCAGCCGGCTCACAACCTGAACGAGGACATGCACGATGTGCTCGATCCAAATGATTGCGATCCCGGCGCTGCGAAGCTCGTTGATCATCGCCACAAGCGCTTCGGCCTCGGCGTCGGTAAGCCCGGCGCCGATCTCGTCGAGCAGCAGCAGAACAGGATTGGTTGCGAGCGCTCGCGCCAGTTCCAGGCGCTTGCGCCCGAGTAGCCCGAGCGTGTCGGCGCGGCGGTCGGCGACGTCGTCCAAATCGCACAGCGCGAGCACCTCGAGGCAGCGATCGTAGGCCGCGCGCCGGCGCAAGCCGCCGCCAGTCGAGGCGCCAACGAAGCAGTTCTCGAAGACGGTCATGCCGCCGAACGGCCGCGGCACCTGGTGCGCCCGCCCGATGCCGAGGCTCGCCCGCCGGCTGGCCGACGCGCGTGTGATGTCGGTACCGCGGAATGCGACCGTCCCGCTCGACGGCGCGATCGTTCCGGCAAGGACGTTCAGCAGCGTCGTCTTGCCAGCACCGTTAGGCCCGACGATGCCGACGGCCTCGCCGGGAGCGATCACCAGATCCACGCCGTCGAGAGCCGCAAGCGCTCCGAAGTGCCTGCGGACCTCAACGGCTGCGAGCAACGGCTCTGGTGCCATGCTCGTGGATCAATACTCCACTAGGTGTAAGGCTGCAGCTTCGCCTGGATCGGAACGTTCGGGTCGTCCTTGTGCTCGCAGAACAAGAACTCGAGCGGGTACTTGCTGCCCTTCTTCGTCGTCAGCCATTGCCCCCCCGGGATCGGCGTCGCGACGACATTCGGAACCGGGTTCTTGCTCGGGCTGTTCGTGCCCCAGTGCAGGTTTCCGAGGGGCGTGTCGACGTTGAGGTTCTTCAACGCCGCCGCAACGGCTGACTTGTCTTTCGGATTGCCGCTCTTTTTGAGCGCCGCGGCTGCGACATCGAAGAGCGCCATGCTCGCACCGGTCTGCTGGTTCCAGTACTTGCCGCTGCGCGCCTCGTAGCCGGCCGCGAGCTCCTTGTTGGAGATCCCGGTCAGCGTCGACTTGTACGGCCAGGTGGGCCCCCAGTAGCAACCGGTTGCGAGCTTGTTGCCGAGCTTCAGGCCGACCGACTCGATCTGCGACACGAACAGGCCGGTCTTGGCAATCTGCGCAATCTTCACCATGCTCGTGTAGCCCTGCTGCGCCGCCTGACGCCAGAACGTCGTGAAGTCCGGCGGGATCGGGAAGGTGTTGAAGATCTGGCAGTTGTTCTGCTTGAACATCGTGATCTGCGAGGTGAAGTCGGTCGTGCCGTCCTCGTAGGCACCCGGATCGACGATCGTGTAGCCCGCGCCCTTGAGCAGCGGCTCGAGCGCGCCGCGGATCGCGTTGCCGTCCGAGTCGTTCGGGTACATCACGCCAACCGTCTTGTTTGTCGGCACCTGCGGCCACATGTCCGTGTAGGTGTCGAAGAAGTTGCCGACGCCGAAGCTGAAGTGGAAGATCCACTGGTAGGCCACGGGCTTCGTGAGACTGTTGCCCGAGCCAAGCCACCAGGCCTGCCACGGGACCGTCGTCGACACCGCCGGAACGCCTGCCGCCTCGGCCGCGCCGACCGCCGGGAGCACAACCTCAGGCGTCGAGGTCGCAAGCAGCAGATCGATGTTGTCGCCGCTGATCAGTTGCTGGGTGACCTGTGCCGAGACCGATGGACTCGACTGCGCGTCCTTGTTGATGATGTTCACCTTGTATTTCTTACCGGCGACCTTGAAGCCCTTGTCGAAGGCCTTCTTGGCGAGGCTGATCACGTACGGGTCCGGCTCGCCGAAGCCGGCGTCGGCGCCGGTCAGCGGGCTGACATAGCCGATCGTGATCGTCTCGACCGAGGCATCACGCGCCTCGGGGTTGTTTGGCCTCGCCCACGCCGG
>JBEKBL010000232.1:0-3846 GCA_050015415.1 Solirubrobacteraceae bacterium | reverse complement strand
GCGGGTGCCATGACCCTCGCAAACATTCTCTTCATCGAGCCGACATCGATCTTTTCGGTCAACTACAGCGCCTTCATGATCTTCATGGTGCTGGTCGGCGGACTGGGCACGTTCGAGGGGCCGATCATCGGCGCGATCATCCTGTACTTCATCCAGCAGCAGTTTGGCAACGACGGAACCTCGTACCTGATCGGCCTCGGCGCCACTGCGATCGCGTTCGCGCTGTTCATCCCTCGCGGCATTTGGGGACTGCTCGAGGAGCGCACCGGGCTGCGCTTCATGCCAGTCGGTTACCGCGTTCGGCGCGCCGCCGCCCACTCGGGCGCCGATCCCTGATGGCAATGATCGCGGCCGTCACAGAGAGTCGTGGCGCGCCATTTGTGCTGACGGAGGTGGAGGTCGGCGAGTTGCGAGCCGACGAGGTGCTGGTAGCGGTGCACGCTGCCGGAATCTGCCACACCGATCTGATCTGTCGCGATCAGTGGATACCGGTGCCGCTCCCTGCGGTGCTCGGTCACGAGGGCGCAGGCGTCGTCATCGATGTCGGCGCGGGCGTTCGCTCTGTGCACGTCGGCGAGCGCGTCGGTCTCACGTTTGACTCCTGCGGCATCTGCCCCTGCTGTCTGCGCGCGAAGCCTTCCTACTGCCACCGGTTTTTCGAGCACAACTTCGCGGCGAGCCGGGCCGAGGACGAGACGAGCTCCTTGACGCGAGCGGGCGAGCCGCTGGGGGCGCACTTCTTCGGCCAGTCGAGCTTTGCCACGCGGGCCGTCGCGCGCGAGCGCAACGTTGTCGGGATCGAGAGCCACATCCCACTCGACATCGTTGCGCCGTTCGGCTGCGCCTTCCAGACCGGCGCCGGCGCCGTGCTGCGCACGCTCGATGTGCCCGCAGGCAGCACGCTTGCGGTGTTCGGTTGCGGCGCGGTCGGCGGCGCGGCGATTATCGCCGCCGTGATCGCCGGTTGCTCGGTGATCGTCGCGGTCGATCGCAACGCGGCGCGCCTCGAGCTCGCACGCAAGCTCGGCGCGACGCATACCGTCGAGGCGACGGGCATCGACCTCGCCGAGGCGGTGCGAGGCGTGAGCCGTTACGGCGTCGACTTTGCACTCGAGACGACGGGCGTCCCCGAAGTACTGCGGAGCTGCGTCGACTGCCTGAGCCCGCTCGGTACCGCGGGCGTGATCGGCGCGCCGCCATTCGGCAGCGACGTCCGCCTCGACGTCAACACGATTCTCACGGGCGGACGGGTCGTACGCGGCATCGTCGAAGGCGACAGCGTGCCGCAGGCGTTCATCCCCGAGCTGATCCGCTACTGGGAGGAGGGTCGCTTCCCGGTCGAGCAGCTGATCCGCCACTATGACTTTGACCAGATCAACGAAGCCGCACGAGACGCCGAAGAAGGGCGAGTGGTCAAGCCCGTCCTTCGGATGGCCGCCTGATGACCAGCACTAGGGGAGGGGACCGCATGACCGCGACCGGAACTGCACTGTTCGATATTTCAGAGGCAGACGGCAAGCTCTGGAACGGCGGCTGGAGCGAGGCGCCGGAGTCGCTCGACGTCATCGAGCCGGCGACCGGCAACTCGCTTGGGCGCGTCGGGGCCGGGGGCGCAGTCGAGGTGTTGCGCGCGGCCACTGAGGCAGCGCAGGCACAGCGCGAGTGGGCGGCGAGAGACCCATCGGAGCGCGCGGAGATCCTGCGCCGCGCCGCGGACATCTTCCAGGAGCATCACGAGGAGGCGGAAACGTGGCTCGTTCGGGAAGCCGGCGCGGTGCGCCCACGCGCCGAGTTCGAGGTGAACCTGTTGGCGATCGCCGAGCTGCGTGAAGCGGCTGAGCTCCACCACACACACGACTTCCACTTCGAGGTCCCTGACCCGCGCGGCATCAAGAGCACCGCCCGGCGCGTGCCCGTCGGCGTCGTTGGCGTGATCGCTCCGTGGAACTTTCCAATGGTGCTCTCGACGCGCTCCGTTGCGCCGGCGCTCGCCCTCGGAAACGCCGTTGTCCTCAAGGCCGACCCCAACACCCCGGTAACCGGCGGTCTGTTCCTTGCGCGCGTGCTGAGCGAAGCCGGCATTCCCGCCGGCCTCTTCCACGTCGTGCCGGGCGGCGCAGAAGCGGGCCAGGCGATCTGTGAGGCGCCGGAGATCGCGATGGTCTCCTTCACCGGCTCGACCGGCGTTGGGCGAATCGTCGGTGAGACCGCGGGGCGCAACCTCAAGCGAGTGGCGCTCGAGCTCGGCGGAAACAACGCCTTCATCGTGCTCGATGACGCCGAGGTCGACGGCGCGAGCTCGTCTGGCGCCTGGGGGTCGTTCCTGCATCAAGGGCAGATTTGCATGGCCGCGGGGCGGCATATCGTGCACGAGAAGGTCGCTGACGCTTATCTCGCTGCGCTCGCCGAGCGCGCATCGCACCTGCCGGTCGGCGACCCCTACAAGGACGAGGTCGCGATCGGGCCGCTGATCAACCCGTCGCAGGTCGACCGAATCCACGGGCTCGTCAGCGAGGCATCCGCCGCTGGCGCGAAGGTTCTGGCCGGCGGGAAGCCCGACTCGCCTTACTACCCGCCGACCGTGATCAGTGGCGTGACAGCGCAGATGCGAGTCTGGCGCGAGGAGATCTTCGGCCCGGTCGCCCCGGTCCTTGTGGTCGCGAGCGACGACGAAGCGGTCGCTGCCGCCAACGCCACCGAATACGGCCTGAGCAGCGGCATCTACACGAGCTCGCCCGAGCACGGGCGGGCAGTGGCCGAGCGGCTGCAGACCGGGATCGTTCACATCGGCGACCAGACCGTCGACGACGACGCGCGGGTGCCTTTCGGCGGCACCGGCGCGTCGGGCAATGGCGCACGCTTCGGCGGACCCTCGAATGTCGAGGAGTTCACCTTCTGGCAGTGGCTGACGGAGCGCGACGAGCCGGCGAAGTACCCGTTCTGAGCGACCGAGGAGCGACTCCCGACCGCGTCGGCTAGCTCGTCCCTGTGGTTCCGCTCGCGCCGGTCGTCCAGCTGCTCCCGAGCACCGCCACGATGTGTTCAGCTACGGTGCGGCCGAGCGCGACGGCGTCGCTCTGTGGCACGGCCTCGTTCACCGTCCCGACCAGGTTGACGTAGACGTAATAGGTCCCGGTGACGTACACCAGATAGACCTGCTGCGCGCGGCGGTGGTGCTCGCGCAGCGTCAGCGTCTCGATGTGGGAGCCGTCGCCGATCCCGGCCTGCCCGACGCCGGAGTAGGCGAAGCTCAAGGCCGTCAGGTGGTCAGGCCCGCGCTTCGGGCTGATCCTGGCGACCGCACGGACGAACCGGCGCCGGCCGCTGGGGCTGTAGTAGTTCGAGTACTCGTAGGCGAGTTGCGCGGTCGCGTCACTGAGCGCCGGGGCCACCGCGACCTCACTCATGACAGATGCGTACCTGACGCCGTCGCTCGTCGCCGAGGGAAACAGGATCGCGGCGTAGGCCGCGCTGAAGCCGTGCGGCGGCGTGATGTAGCCGCTGCCGGCGGTGCCGTCGCTTCTCGCGAGGTCGGCCGGGCCGAGCACCATCTCGCGAGGTTCGGCGTCCCCGCCGGCGGGCTGACAGTCGTCGCGGCGGGCGCCGCGCCAGCGCCGCCGAACACAGCAATCGCCGCGCCGAGAGCGACGCCCGTGCGAGGACGGACGCTCAACGCCTGCTCCTCTCTTGGACGCCCAGGCACGTCCGAGTACGACGGGTCACCGTCATGCTGACGTGCCCGCGTTGGGCGAATTGCGAACAGTGACCGCGCCTTACGCTTGGGGAAATGTTGTCCCTTCACCTGCGCCGGTGGAGGGGTGGCGGTGCACGACGACGCAGGCGATC
>JBEKBL010000231.1:0-3882 GCA_050015415.1 Solirubrobacteraceae bacterium | reverse complement strand
CGCGAGTTCGAGCGCAACCTCGAGCGCTACGCCTTCCTGCGTTGGGGTCAGAGCGCGTTCGACAACTTCGCGGTCGTTCCCCCGGATACGGGCATCTGCCACCAGGTCAATCTCGAGTATCTGGCGCGCGTCGTATTCACCAAGGACGGTGGCGATTCCCAGCTGCCACAGGCCTACCCGGACACGCTCGTCGGCACCGACTCCCACACGCCGATGGTCAATGGCCTCGGCGTCCTCGGCTGGGGCGTCGGCGGCATCGAGGCGGAGGCGGCGATGCTCGGCCAGCCGATGTCAATGCTCGTGCCCCAGGTGCTCGGCGTTCAGCTGCACGGAGCGATGCGCGAGGGCACGACCGCGACCGACCTCGTGCTCGCGATCGCGGAGCTGCTGCGCGCCAGGGGTGTCGTCGGCCGCTTCGTCGAGTTCTTCGGAGGCGGCATCGCGAGCCTGCCGATTGCCGACCGCGCGACGATCGGCAACATGTCGCCCGAGTTCGGCTCAACGGTCTCGATCTTCCCGATCGACGCTGAGACGCTGCGCTATCTCGAGTTCACCGGCCGTCCGCGGGAGCAGGTCGAGCTCGTCGAGGCATACGCCCGCGAGCAGGGCCTGTGGCACGATGCGAGCTCAAAGACCCCCAGCTTCAGCGACACGATCGAGCTCGACCTCGAAGCGATCGTTCCTAGCATCGCCGGTCCGCGCCGTCCGCAGGACCGTGTGCCGCTGAGCGAGTCTCGCGAGCGCTATCACGATGCGCTTGCGAGCTACCGCCCAGCGCCCGGGGCCGAGGATCCGAGCGCACGAACCGTCTCCGGCAACGGCGGGACGGCGGTCGCCGAACGCCTCGAGGACGGCCACGTCGTGATCGCGGCGATCACGAGCTGTACCAATACCTCGAATCCGAACGTGATGATCGGCGCCGGACTGCTGGCTCGTAACGCCGTCGAGCGCGGGCTCAAGGTCAAGCCCTGGGTCAAAACCTCGCTCGCGCCAGGATCGATGGTCGTCACCGATTACCTCGACCGGGCTGGCCTGACGGAACCGCTCGAGGCGCTCGGCTACCACCTCGTCGGCTACGGCTGCACCACCTGCATCGGCAATTCGGGCCCGCTTGACGAGTCGATCTCACGCGAGATCGCGGAGCGCGACCTGACGGTCGCCGCAGTGCTCTCGGGCAACCGCAACTTCGAAGGCCGGATCAATCCAGACACGAAGATGAACTACCTGGCTTCACCGCCACTCGTCGTCGCCTACGCGCTCGCCGGCACGATGGACATCGACCTGACGCGCGATCCCCTTGGCTCGGGCGACGACGGGGAGCCGGTATATCTGCGCGACATCTGGCCCAGCAGTCAGGAGATCGCGGAGACCGTCGAGTCGGCGCTCCAATCGGACATGTTCCGCCGCCGCTACGCCGAGGTTTATGAGGGCGATGATCACTGGCGCTCGCTCGAGGTTCCGAGTGGCGACCGCTTCGCCTGGGAGCGCGACTCGACCTATGTGCGCCGGCCGCCGTTCTTCGAGAACTTCGCGCCCGAGCCGGATCCGCCGCGCGACATCATCGGCGCCCGCGCCCTCGCGCTCCTCGGTGACTCGGTCACGACCGACCACATCTCGCCGGCAGGCTCGATCAAGCGCGACAGCCCAGCCGGCCGCTACCTGGAGGACCACGGCGTCGAGTTTGCCGACTTCAACTCCTACGGCTCGCGGCGCGGCAACCACGAGGTCCTCCTCAGAGGCACGTTTGCGAATATCCGCCTGCGCAACCGTCTCGCCACCGATCGGCTCGGAGCTCTGCCCGAAGGGGGCTACACCTATCACCTGCCGGACGGCGAGCAGATGACGATCTACGACGCCGCGATGCGCTATGCAGCAGAGGCGGTGCCGCTGATCGTCCTCGGCGGAAAGGAGTACGGATCCGGCTCTTCGCGCGACTGGGCTGCTAAGGGATCACGCCTGCTCGGCGTCCGGGCGGTGATCGCCGAGAGCTTCGAGCGAATCCATCGCTCCAACCTCGTCGGGATGGGCGTGCTGCCGTTGCAGTTCGACGTGGGCGACAGCAGCGCCTCGCTCGGCCTCACCGGCGAGGAGGCCTTCTCGGTCGATGGCTTCGCCGAGCCGCTTGCCGCGGGCGAGCTGCCTCAGCATGCGACCGTCACCGCCGACGGAAAGACCTTCGTGGCGCGCGTGCGAATCGACACGCCGATGGAGGCCTCGTACTTCCGCCACGGAGGGATCCTGCAGTACGTGTTGCGGCAGCTGCTGCGCGCCGGCTAGTGACCTAGGCGTCGACGGCTTCGGCGCCGAGCACGGCCTCGAGGTCGATGCGGCTCTCGCTCGCATCGGCGCCGTCGCTCTCTGCGGTGATCTCGCGCGCGACCTCGAAGGGCTCGACGAAGCGCGACTGGCCATAGCGGCTCCAGTAGCGGCTCGTCGCGCGCAGGAGCTCGGCGTCGAGGTGGCGACGCGTGCGGACGTGCGTGGTGTACGCGCGGATCACGGCGAGCTTGCGGTCCATGAACTCGTCGACTGCAACGAAACGGCTCGGCTGGAACTCGACGGTCGTCGAGGCGCTCTCGAAGCAGAAGATCCGCGGGACGCCGTCGGCCGCGGCGAGCGTCGCCTGGTGGACGCTGCGGTGATCCTGGTTGAAATCGTGCTGGCTGTGCGTGTAGATCGTGTCGGGCCTGACCTCGTCGAGGACCCGCGCAATCTCGGTGACGATCGCGTCCCACTCGCCCACGGTGTCACCGCCGACGTTGACGTGGATCAGGCGCACCGCCATGAGCTCTGCGGCTCGCGCCGCCTCGCGCGCTCGCTCTGCCGGCAACCCGCCCGCTTCACCGCCCGTGAGTACGAGCATCGAGACCTCGTGTCCTTGCGCCACATGGTCGAGCAGTGTGCCGCCACAGCCGACCTCGACGTCGTCGGGATGCGCACCGATCGCGAGCACCGCCGAGCTGCTCTCGGCCTTGCGGCGCGCACTCAGTTGTGCGAGCTCGTTGATCTTCTCGATCAATGTCGGGCGGTCGACAGGCTTGGTCAGGAAATCATCGGCTCCGACCCGGATCGCCTCGACGGCATTGTCGAAGCTGCGATGCCCGGTCAGGATCAGCGTCGCAACGTGTGGCTGGGCGGCCTTGATCTTCATCACGAGCTCGAGACCGCTCATTCCGGGCAGCTCGATGTCGGTGATGATCAGGTCCCAATCCTTCTCCCCGGCGGCCGCCAGCGCGGCCTCCGCAGTCGGCGTCCAGCGCACGAGCGCGCGCTCACGCATGACCTCGGCGGTCACGGCCGCAAAGATCGGGTCGTCCTCGACGAGCAGGATGCGCAGACGTCGCGGCGTGCTCACAGCTGCGCCTGGACGGATGTCCGAGTCGTCATTTCTTGCTGAATTGCCGTTCTAATGTTATGGCAATGATCCCGGCGAAGCCACGAACGACCACGCGTCCCGTCGCGGCGAGGACCGCTGCGCGACTGAAGCCGGACGCTCGGCTCGCGCCGGACAACGCTGAGCAGGATGCTCCCAACGGCTTGGGCGACACGCCCGCCGGCGCTCCCGCGCCCCAGGCGTCGATCGACGCACTTGACGGCCGCGACCATCAGCCGTCCGCAGCGCTTGTCCGCGACGGCACCGACCCGCCCGCGGCTGAGCGCGGGCCCGCCGACGCCAGCGACGCCGCCCTGCGAGCGTCGGTCGTGAAATCCGAGTTTCTGGCGACGATGAGCCATGACATACGCACCCCTATAAACGGGGTCATCGGCAGCCTCGAACTCATACTTGATTCCGAGCTCGCCGACGATCTCCGCGATTTTGCGATGACCGCCAGCAGGTCTGCCCGCGATCTGCTGGCGATCATCGATGACATGCTCGACCTC
>JBEKBL010000230.1:0-3913 GCA_050015415.1 Solirubrobacteraceae bacterium | reverse complement strand
ATCTTCGGATACCAGTAGTACACACCGGCGACGATCCCGAACACCGAGCCGCCGACCAGCACGAAGTGGATGTGCGCGACGACGAAGTACGTGTCGCTGAGCTGCCAGTCGACGGGGAACATCGCAAGGAACACACCCGAGATGCCACCGATCGTGAACAGGGCGATGCCGCCGACGGCAAAGATCAGCGGCGTCTTGAACTCGATCGCGCCCTCCCAGAGAGTGCCGATCCAGTTGAAGATCTTTATCCCCGTCGGCACCGAGATCAGGAACGAGCTGATCATCGCGAAGACGATGACCACGAGCGGCGTCGGCGTGGTGAACATGTGATGGACCCAGACGAGCAGCCCGAGGAACGAGATCATCATCGTCGAGGCCGCGATCGCCTTGTAGCCGAAGATCGGCTTTCGCGCGAACACAGGCAGGATCTCCGAGAAGATCCCGAACGACGGCAGGATCAGGATGTACACCTCGGGGTGGCCGAAGAACCAGAACAGGTTCTGCCACAGGAGCGCCGAGCCACCCTCGGCCGTGTCGAAGAAGTGCGTGCCGAAATGCCGGTCGAGCAGCAGCATCGTCACTGCGCCGGCGATCACCGGAATCGCGATGATCAGCAGCAGCGAGTAGGCCAAGATCGACCAGAGGAAGAGTGGGAGGCGCGACCAGCTCATCCCGGGAGCGCGCATGTTCACGATCGTCACGTAGAAGTTGATCGCGCCGAGCAGCGACGCGAGCCCGGTGAGGTGGACGAGGTAGATCCATGCATCGACGCCGCCCGACGGCAGGTAGGTCGAGGTCGCGAGCGGGACCGTCGAGATCCAGCCGGCCTCCGGCGGGCTCCAGAAGATCGAGCCGTAAAGCACGAGTCCGCCCGCGAGGAAGAGCCAGTAGGAGAGCGCGTTCAGGCGCGGGAAGGCCATGTCGCGCGCACCGATCATCAGCGGCACGAAGTAATTGCCGAAGCCGGCCAGCACCGGCACGATGAACAGGAACACCATCGTCGTGCCGTGCATCGTGAACAGCTGGTTGTAGACCTCCGGGCTCACCAGAGTGTTGTTCGCCTCGCCCAGCTGGAGGCGGATCATCAGCGCCTCCGTGCCGCCGAGGATGAAGAAGACGAACGATGTGACGAGGTAGAGGATCCCGATCCGCTTGTGGTCCGTCGTCGTCAGCCAGCTCATCAGGCCGCGGGGTGCAGGCTCGACGCGATGGGCGACGATCTGCGGGGCGGGGCGGAGTACTGCGGTCGCCATCGTGCCTCCCTAGTCGGCCTTCTCGGAGTGCTGCGCCATGAGCGCGCGAGGCTTCACGCCGGGCGCCGCAGACGCGTTGATTGTTCCGCGCGCGTTCACGGCTCAGCAGGCCTTGGTGAACTCGACGGACTGTGGACCCTGGCCCTGCGCAAGCTCCTTGCGGCATTTCTCGTCGTTGATGTCAGCGCTCGTCAGGTTGCTCTGCAGCTGGGCAAGCCAGCTCTCGTACTTTTGCGGCGACACGGCCGTCACCTCGGCGATCATCCGCGCATGGCCACGACCGCAGAGGAACGAGCATTGACCCTTGTAGTTTCCGGGCTTCGCGATCTTGAACCAGGTCTCGCTCACGTAGCCCGGGACCGCTTGAACCTTGCCGCCCAACTGCGGGACCCACCACTCGTGGACGACATCTTGCGAGACGACCTTGAGGACCACCGTCGTGTTGGTCGGGACGACCATCTGGTAGTAGGTGTAGGGGTCGCCGAGTCCGTCCGGGGCGCTCGAGACGCCGAGGTAGGTGTAGCGCCAGTAGAACTGGGCCCCGTTGACCTGGATTGTCAGCGCCCTGCCGTTTGGCGGCTTCAGCGCGCCGGTCGTCTCGTACTGGACCCCGTCGCTGAGGTCCAGGCCACCCGGGCCCGAGTTGCTGGGGTCTCGGATCGAGTGCAGGTCAAGGAAAGTGATCGTCGCGAGTGCGACGACGATCAACGCGGCGCCCAGGGTCCAGCCGACCTCGAGGCGGGTGTTCCCGTGCAACTGCTTGGCCTCGCGTCCGCGCCGCGCGCGAAAGCGGTACAGGCAATAGACGATCGTCCCTTCGACCCCGATGAAGATCACGATCGCGATGTAAAGCGTGATCGTGTAGAGGTTCGAGATGTGGTTCGCTGCCGGCGAGCCACCGCTCTCGGGGATGATGCTTCCCGCGAGGGCGCTCGGTGCGAGCAGCAGCGTGAGGGCGATCGACAGCCCACCGGCGAGCATTGGCGTCCGGCGGCGAGTGAGCTTTGTGAGGGCCGAGCGGCGCAACGCCGCCGGATTCTATTCAGGCCGCGGCGCGCCGTGCTCACTTGGTGGCGACGACAACTCGATCTCCGCCAAAACCGCCGCGGACGATACGGTTACTGGTATGCGCACTCCGATCATTGGGATCTGTGCGGCGCTCGAGCCGGCGCGCTGGGGCGTCTGGGACCAGGCGGCGCTGCTGCTGCCGCAGAGCTATGTGCGCGCCGTGCAACGCGCCGGCGCCGTGACCGTGATGCTCCCGCCGGATCCGCTGGTCGCCGCCGATCCGGACGTCGTGCTCGACCTGCTCGACGCGTTGGTGCTCGCCGGTGGCGCCGACGTGGACCCCTCGCTCTATGGCGCCGCACGGGCAGCGGAGACGACGCATACCGTTCCCGAGCGTGATGAGTTCGAGATCGCCCTGACGCGCCGAGCGCTCGAGCGCGACATGCCGTTCCTCGGGATCTGCCGGGGCATGCAGGTGCTCAACGTCGCCCAGGGCGGCACGCTGATCCAGCACCTGCCTTCGCACGTCGGCCACGGCGAGCATCTCCGAGTCCCCGGCAGCTTCGCCGGCGCCGACCACCCGGTTCATCTCGCCGCCGGCTCGACCGCCGCGATGGCCGCCGGCGAGCAGCACCACGCGACGCTCTCACACCACCACCAGGCCGTCGATCGGCTCGGTGAGGAGATCGTCGTGAGCGGCTGGGCCGACATCGATGAGCTGCCCGAGGCGATCGAGCTCCCGGACAAGCGCTTCGCACTCGGCGTGCAGTGGCACCCCGAAGCCGATGAGGCGAGTCCGATCATCGCGCGGTTCGTCCGGGAGGCGCGGGAGTACGGGCTCGCGCGAGCAGCCTGACCCGCTCATGCTCACAGTCCGAGCGCGCCCGGCGGCAGCGGCGTCTCGCCCTCCAGGCGCTTGGCGCTACGCTGATCGTCGGCGGCCTCCTGCTGCCGGTGGCTCGCCGCCGCCTGCGCCTCTCGCCTGCGACGGTGCTCGCCGGCTCGGCGCTGGCGCCGCTCTCGGCGGCTGTGATCTGGCCGCGGTCGCGCGGTCGCGCGGTCGTCGTCTGCGCCCTTCAGATGTATGTCTACGTGGCCGCCTACAAGATGCCGCACGACGATCCCGCCGCGCTCGAGGCGCGCGTCAGGATCGACTATCCGGTTGCGCTCGACCGCGCGTTCGGGCTGGGTCAGCTGCCGACGACACGCCTCCAGCGTTCGCTGCACGCTGACGGCTCCTTCTCGGGCCTCGAGAAGGTGCTGGTCTGGGCGCACTGGGTCTGGTTTGCCACGCCGCACGCGGCACTGCTGTACGTCGGCGCGCGTAACCCTTCGCGCTTTGTCCGCGCCGCAGGCCTGACCTACGCCGTGTTCGACCTCGGCGTGATCGCATACTGGTTGGTGCCCACCGCGCCGCCGTGGTACGCCGCGGAGCGGGATCGTCTTGGTCCGGTGGAGGCCGGCGAGACGAGCCGCGTTCGGCGCCTGATGGTCGAATACGGCGAGAGCTTCTGGGGCGATCGGTGGCCGTCGCTCTACAGCGTGTTCGGCGGCAACCCGCTCGCAGCGATGCCTTCACTGCACTTCGCCACCTCGTCGATGGCCGCCCTGTTGCTGAGCGAGACGGGGTTCCTGCCGGGCGTCGTCGGAAC
>JBEKBL010000229.1:0-3920 GCA_050015415.1 Solirubrobacteraceae bacterium | reverse complement strand
GAACAGCTCACCGGCGAGCGCTGCCACCTGCTCGGCGTCGACGGCGTCGATCCGGTCGATCACCTCGTCGAGCTCGAGTATCGGCATGTCCGCGAGGATGCTCGCACCGAGCCGCTCCATGCGCGCCGTCGTCGACTCCATCGCGAGCACCACCCGTCCCTTGACGTTGTCCTTCGCGCGCGTCAGCTCCTCCTCGCCGACGGGCTCGCCGCGCAGACGCGCCAGCTCGTCGTCGATGACCCTGGCCACCTCGGCAAGGTTCTCGGCGCGCGTGCCGACGTAGAGACCGACCTGACCGGTGGCGGCGTAGAGGCTCTGGAAGGTGAAGATCGAGTACGCCAGGCCGCGCTGCTCGCGCACCGCCTGGAAGAGGCGCGAAGACGACGTTCCGCCGGCGAGGCTGTCGAGCACGCGCAGCGCGAAGCGCCGATCGTCGTCGCGTGCGAGGCCCACGCCGCCGAGGCAGACGTGGTACTGCTCGGTGTCCTTCTGGCGGAAGTTGTGCCGGGCGCCGCCGTTTGCGGGTAGCTGGATGGCCGGAAGCGATCCCTCAATCGGTCCCGCGGACATCGCCGAGGCGGCCCATTCGACGATCTGGCCGTGGTCGACGCTGCCGGCGGCTGCGATGACGATGTTCTGGGGGAAGTAGCGCTCGTGGTGGAAGCTCTGCAGCTGCTCGCGGCTGGCGTTCGCGACGACCTCGGAGTGGCCGAGAATCGCACGGCCCAGCGGGTGGTCGGGGAAGACAGCCTCGCCGAGCAGGTCGAAGACGATGTCCTGCGGGTCGTCCTCGTACATCGCGATCTCCTCGAGCACCACGGCGCGCTCCTCGGCCAGGCCGGTGATCGCAGGCTCGGTGACCATCTGCGCGATCACGTCGAACGCGCGCTCGAGGTGGATGTCGAGCACGCGCGCGTAGACCGACGTGGTCTCCTTGCCGGTCCCCGCGTTCAGCTCCGCGCCCATCGCGTCGAAGATCTGGTCGATCTCCTCCGAGCCGTAGCGCGCCGTTCCGCGGAACAGCATGTGCTCGAGCAGGTGCGACAGGCCCGCCTGCTCCGCGCTCTCGGTCACCGACCCGGTCCCGATCCAGAACCCCAGTGCAACGGAGCGCACGGCGGGCACCTTCTCGGTCACGACGCGCACGCCGCCCGCCAACTCTGTGATCAGGTGGTCAGTCATCAAAGGCAATCGTCGCAGGCCGCGTGAACCTGGCGGCGGCGCGAACGCCCCCACCAGGCGCAGAAATCAACCGCTCCCCCATCTCGAGCCGACGTTCCAGCTGACGGTCCTCGGGGGTCGCGAACCGACCCCCGAGCGAGCCGTCCCAAGCTAGTGGCGTGGTCGACCGGACCCGCGGGGGCCGCCGTTGCGCCCAGCTCCGGCGCCTTCGCGCGGACGGCGTGGTCCACGGTCCCCATTGCCGCTCGACGCCAGAGCGACGAGCTCCTCGACCGACTTCCCGGCGATCTCCGGGTCGTCTGCGCGGCGTACGCCGATCCGTCCGCGCTCGCGGTCGACCTCGACAACGCGAACCGCGAGCTCATCGCCCTTGTTGAGCGCCTCCTCGACCGTCTCGACGCGCTTGCCGGGCGAGACGTTCGAGATGTGGAGCAGGCCGTCGGTGCCCTTCGATAGCTCGATGAAGGCTCCGAACGCGGTCGTCTTGACGACCTTGCCGAGGTACTCGTCGCCGACCTCGACCTCCTTCATCATCGTGCGGATGCGCTCGACGAGCGCATCGGCGAGCTCGCCGTTGGCTGAGTAGATCAGAACCTGGCCGTCGTCGTTGACGTCGATCTGGGACTCGTACTCCTCGCAGAGGCCGCGAATCGTCTCGCCGCCCTTGCCGATCAACAGGCCGATCTGGCTGGGGTCGATCTGGACCTTCTCGATCCGCGGCGCGTACTGGCTGAGCGCCTCGCGCGGCCCGGCGATCGTGTCGGCCATCTTGGCGAGGATGAACTTCCGGGCCTCGTGCGCCTGGGTCAGCGCGTCACCGAGGATGTCGAACGTGACCCCGGAGATCTTGATGTCCATCTGCAGCGCGGTGATCCCGCGCTCGGTGCCGGCGACCTTGAAGTCCATGTCGCCGAGGTGGTCCTCGACGCCGGCGATGTCGGTCAGAACGATGTAGTCGTCGCCCTCCTTGATCAGGCCCATCGCGATACCCGCGACAGGGCGGATCAGTGGCACGCCCGCGTCCATCAACGACAGCGACGATCCGCAGACCGACGCCATCGAAGACGAGCCGTTGGACTCGAAGATGTCCGAGACGACGCGGATCGTGTAGGGGAACTCGTCGATCGGCGGGATCATCGGCACCAGTGCCCGTTCGGCCAGCGCGCCATGACCGATGTCACGCCGCTTCGGACCGCCGAGGCGCCCTGCCTCCCCGACCGAGAACGGCGGGAAGTTGTAGTGGTGCCAGTAGTACTTCTTCGTCTCCAGGCCGAGCGTGTCGAGGCGCATCTCCTCCTTCAGCGTGCCGAGCGCGACGACGCTGAGCGCCTGCGTCTGGCCGCGCGTGAAGAGCGCGGAGCCGTGCGTGCGCGGCGTCACGCCGACCTCGATCGAGATGTCGCGGATCTCGTTCGCGGCGCGCCCGTCGGGGCGCTTCTTGTGCACCGCGATGCGCTCGCGGATGATCGAGCGCTCGAGCTTGTCGAACGCCATCTGCGCGGCGGCGCGGCGCTCGGCGTAGCCCTCGCTCTCGGGGTCGCCGGCGTAATGCTCGAGCACCGCCGTCTCGACCGCCTTGGTGGCGTCCTGGCGCTCCAGCTTCTCCTCGACCTGCGTGGCCGCATCGAGCTGCGCGCCGTGCTCGCGGCGAACCTGGTCGAGCAGGTTCGTATCGACCTGCGGCACGACGACCTCGAGCTTGGGCTTGCCGACCTTGGCGGCCAGCTCGCGCTGCAGCGCGCAGAGCTTCTTGATCTCCGAGTGGGCGATGTCGAGCGCGTCGAGGATCTCGGCTTCGGGGATCTCGCGCGCACCGGCCTCGACCATCAGGATCGCGTCCTCGGTGCCGGCGACGGTCAGCTCGAGCTCACTCGCGCCGAGCAGGTCCTCCTCGCGCGGGTTGACGACGAAGTTGCCGTCGATCTTGCCGATCCGCACCGCGCCGACCGGCGTCGGCAGCGGGATGTCGGAGATCATCAGCGCCGCCGAGGCGCCGTTCATCGCGAGGATGTCGTAGGGGTGGACGTGGTCCACCGACAGCGGGATCGCGACGAGCTGCGTCTCGTAGCGCCAGCTCTTGGGGAACAGCGGGCGAATCGGGCGGTCGATCATCCGCGCCGTAAGCGTCCCCTTCTCGCCTGAGCGGCCCTCGCGCTTGAAGAACGAGCCGGGGATCTTGCCCGCGGCGTACATGCGCTCCTCGACGTCGACGGTCAGCGGGAGAAAGTCTGCGTCGCGCAGTCCTCCGGCGGTAGCGGTCGCGAGGACCATTGTGTCGCCTTGGCGGACGACGACTGCGCCGCCGGCCTGTTTTGCGATCCGTCCGGTCTCGAACGAGATCTCGCTGCCGGCGATAGACACCGACAGACGGGTCATTCCATCACTGCTCATTGGTTACCTCTCTGGCCGCCCTTGTGGCGGCGCTGCTTGTTCTTATCTCTGTTGGAGCTCACTGCTAATCGTAGCCGCTGGCGCAGGCGACGCTGAAGCGCCGTGCGCAAAAAGCGCGCTACAAACGGACTCGGACGCCATCGGGAGCCGCACGGATCAGCCGCGAAGCGGGAACATCGCCGTCGTGCTGCTCCGCTTCACTGCTCGCCCTGCGAACGCCGTCGGGGCGCTCGCGCCTCGCCTAGCACTCACTTACGCAGGCCGAGCGAGGAGATCAGCTCGCGATATCCCTCTAGGTCCGTGCGCTGCAGGTAGTCGAGGAAGCGCCGGCGCCGGCCGACGAGCAT
>JBEKBL010000228.1:0-3930 GCA_050015415.1 Solirubrobacteraceae bacterium | reverse complement strand
AGCCGGTGCGCGTCGCCGGCGAGACGGTCGGGCGGGTGACAAGCGGCGGCTACGGCTACACCGTCGAACGCTCGATCGCCTACGCATATGTGCCGGCGGCACACGGCGAGGGGACCGCCGTCGAGATCGACGTCTTCGGCGAGTGGGTTGGCGGCGAGATCGTGCGCGAGCCACTGTTCGACCCAGAGTCGGCGCGGGTCCGCGCGTGAAGCGTTCACAGCATCGAGTACCTGGTGGGCCGAGGTCGGCCGTTCGTCTCCTACGATGACGGGCCGATGACGGGGACCGTAATGCTCGCGAGCGCCGGCGCGGTGCTGGCGTTGTTCATCGCGATCTGGCTGGTCAGCGTGGCCGTGCACGACGCATCGATCGTCGACATCTTCTGGGGCCTCGGCTTTGTGGTGGTCGCATGGGTCTGCGTAGCCGTTGGGCATGGCAACCAGGATCGCCGCCTGCTGCTGGCAATCCTCGTCACCATCTCGGGCGTCCGGCTCGCCGTCTACATCGCCAGACGCAACCTCGGCCACGGGGAGGATCGGCGTTACGTTGCGATGCGCCAACGTGACGGCGGTCGTTTCTGGCTGACGAGCTTCTACCGCGTTTTCATGATCCAGGCGGTCGTCGCGTGGCTGATCTCGTTGCCGCTCCAAGCCGGCGGGTCACTCGGACACGTTCATGGGCTTGGCGTGCTCGACGGCGTTGGTGGCGGAATCTGGCTGATCGGCTTCGCCTTCGAGGCGTTCGGCGACTACCAGCTCGATCGCTTCAAAGCGGACCCCGAGAACGTCGGCAAGGTGATGGATCGCGGCCTGTGGCGTTTCACGCGCCACCCCAACTACTTCGGCGACGCGACGCTCTGGTGGGGAGTTGGGATCGTGGCGCTCGGCGCCGGTGCCGGCGCCGCTTGGGGACTAGCCGGCTCCGCCGTTGACACGCTGATCCTGACTCGCGTCAGCGGCAAGCCGATACTCGAGAAGGACATCGAGGAGCGCCGGCCCGGCTACCGGGCCTACATCGAGCGCACGAGCGGCTTCTTTCCGTTGCCGCCAAAGCGCGGCTGACCGGCGTCCGCCCCCTTATCGCGCTCTTCCACGCACTTAGCGGCGAATTAACACATGGGGCGCACACTGGCTGTGCGATGGACAAGGTAGGTGCACCCCAGCAGCGCCGGCGGCCACCTTTTAGACGCCTGCTCGCCGCCGCACTTTCGGGCGGTCTGGGCGTGTTCGCGTTCACCGTCGACGCGCCGCCCGTCGCCAAGCAGGCGGGCCCGACGCCCCCAACGAACATCAGCTCGATCGACCAGCAGGAGAGCTAGCGCGACCCCTCCGCAGGGCCGACTCGGTCGGCTAGCATTGGCCGCCCGCCCTCTTAGCTCAGCTGGTAGAGCACTTCCATGGTAAGGAAGGGGTCATCGGTTCGAGTCCGATAGAGGGCTTGGGGAGGTTTTGCCTGCTCAGCGGCAGGTTTTGAATCCACTCGATCCCGTGTCGCGGCCCACAGCGGCGTTTGGAAGCCATTTGGGGTCACGGCCTTCGCCACGTGCGCACATTTGCGCCCGCATTCTCCCAGTGTTCTCGTGACGTTCGTGTTCGCAGATGTGGCGCGTGGTGCTTGAAATCGCGAGGACCCGCGCTTTCGTCCTGCCCAAGCCAGAACGGCCTCGAGCCCTTCACCACAGGAGCAATCGCGCAAGCAAAGCAGATCGCGCGCAACTACCTCAGCAACCAGTTCGCGTCAGACATCGCAGTCACAGACCGCTCATGGTGGGAAGCCGATTTCAACGACTACGCAGGCGGCAATGACCTCGGCAGGCACACCCTCTCCAGCGAAACGCCGGCCTCGAAGACCCCAGCCGCCGCCGGGCTCACTACAGCGTGCGGTCCGGAGCTGCTCGATGATTCCATCGCCGTCACAGTCGGCAAGTCCGGGTACTCGGACTTGCCGGAACCCTCTACTTCCTCGACCGAGCCGGCAATCCACTGGTCTACGACGTGCGATGAACCCCGCTCTCACACAAGCCGACTAGCAAAGCAATAGCGCCGTCTGAGACCGACCGCCGTAGCGCCGCCACGATCTCGACCACGCGTCGGTGCCCGCCCTCGCCGCTCAGAGCCGGCGCACGCCAGAGCGCCTCGCACTCGATGTTCCGGGCAACGATGCGATCAAGTCGGTGCCAGTGCCGCGCTCGCACTTCGCGCTGAGCAGCTGCGTGCTTGGCGCTCGCCTGCGTGCCCGCTTTCTGCGGGAGCGGTCACGCGAAGCATTCGAGATAGCGCTGCGGGCGCGATTGGAGCACTGAGGCGTCGCACAAGCGTCGCCGCCGGGCGATAGGGAAGACTAATGGTCATGGTCGACCAGCCTGCGCGAATCGCGGAACTCCTGCATGAAGCTGGCGAGACGCACCATGTCGTCTACCGGATCGTCGATGGCGACGACCCCGACTGGGCTTCGTGGTATGCCGACTGGCTGCTGGACCTGTCTGAGTTCCCGCAGATCCTTGGAACCAAGCCGGTTCGCAGCGAGCTCGTCTGGCTTCTCGTCTCGCTGGACAAGGAGTACACGCAGGCGAGTCCCGAGTTGGCGTGGCCGCAGTGGTATGCCGAGCGGATCATCGCTGCGCTCACGCCCTAGCCGCGATCGCAAATAGAGGTCGACGCCCACGCGCCGGCGGGCGGATAGCCGAGTGTGGGCCGCGTTTCGGGCACTACGGTGACGCAGGGTCGGCAGCCGTCCGCGGTAGCTCTCACGGTGATCCGACGGTCCGCGTGTCGAGATAGGCTGACTCGACGCCCATGGCCTACGACGAGGATCTCGTAAACCGGCTGCGCGAGCTGCTCGCTGACGAGGATGCGGTCACCGAGAAGCGGATGTTCGGTGGCTTCGCGTTTCTGTTGCGCGGCCACATGTCCGTCAGCGCGTCGCGAAACGGTGGCCTGCTCGTTCGGATCGACCCGGCCGACACCGACGCGTGCCTGGCGCTCCCGCACGTCGCGCTGATGCAGATGGGTGGGCGGACGATGGACGGCTGGCTAACCGTCGAGCCCGCAGGGATCACGACCGATGGTGAACTCGCCGCGTGGGTCGCGCGCAGCGCGTCCTTCGTCAAAACCCTGCCGCCGAAATAGCCGCGCAGCGCTCGGTAGACGCGCCACCCGCGCTCGCTCGTCGCGCGTTGGAGCGACGTGCCGTGGGCATGGGCGTTGTCGCTTCCGTTGCTTGCGACAGCCGCGTGCGTGGCGCGGCGGCGATCGGTCCGATCGCGGGGATGATCTAGCGGATGACCAGTCGAATCGCTCTGACGGCGATGGTTAGCTGTGCGCTCGTGGCAGCCGGTTGTGGCTCCGATGGCTCGCGTGTCGGCTCCCATGTGACGCGGGTGCCCGCGAGCGGCAGCCCGCTGCAAGTGACCGTCGGATGGTTCGGCGCGATCAACGCGCGGAACGCGCCGCTGGCGAGGTCGTACTTCACGCCTGAGGCGCGACCCCAGATGGATTGGAGTGGCGGGGTGTCGGACTGGAGCTCGTTTACGCGGCTGCACTGCAAAACCGTTTCACGCACGCCGAGGAGCGCCGAGGTCTACTGCACATTCGACGAATCCGCGTCACCGAGCGAAGGCAATCCCAGCAGCTTCTGGGACGTGTACCTCAGGTACACCCCGCGAGGGTGGTTCATCGATAACTATGGGCAGGGCTAGAAGCGGACAGCGCTCGTCGATCAACTCATCGGGCAGACGCTCGCAAGTCGCGCAAATGAGCCGCGTAGCATCGGTTAGGCCCGTGGCTGCTTTCCCGGAGAGCGACAGCGTGCCCGGGGTCGCTCAGCTCACGTCCCCTGACCACGAGCACCGCGACTAGACCGCTGGCGAGGACGACAAGAAGCAGAAGCTGTCTTCGGGAGACGCGCAGCACCACGGCTAGCCTCGGCGGT
>JBEKBL010000227.1:0-3937 GCA_050015415.1 Solirubrobacteraceae bacterium | reverse complement strand
CCCGAAACGGTCAGCGCTCCGGCGTCATCAAGGTAGATCGCACCGCCATCGCTGTCGGCCAGGTCGCTCGAAAGCGTACTGCCGGTCACAGTGACCGCGCCGAGTGTGTGTCCGGCGTCGTCGGCGTAGATCGCGCCGCCGTAGGAGTCGGCGCTGTTGTGCGTGACCGTGTCGTTGGCGAACGCGACGGCGCCCGACTCGGCGTAAACAACGCCACCCGGATCGTAAGATGTATTGCCCGTGACCGTCGAGTTCGTGATCGACGTCGCGCTGGCGGCAGTGTCAGAGAACACAACGCCGCCACCGTTGGCCGCGGAGTTGTTGCTCAAAACGCTTGCGGTGATCGACAGGCTGCCGTCGTTGTAGAACGCTCCGCCGTAACCGGGACCGACCGAGTTGTTGCTCGGCGCGGTGGCCGGCTGGGATCCGTTCTGCACCGTCACGCCCGAGATCGCAAGGCTTGCAGTCGCGTGGACAGCGAACGCCCGATCGGTGTGCGTCGCATCGATGACCGTGCCCGACGCACCCGAACCAGCGACCGTCAGAGCAACCCCCGCCTTCACATCCAGATCGCCAGTGCTCGGATCGTCAGCGCCGCCACCCGCAGTCGCCGCAATCGTCAACTTGAAGTCTCCGCTGGGAACAGTGATCGTGCTTGCACCCCCCGCGTTATCAGCAGCCTGCACCGCGGCACGCAACGTGCAGCCACCACCATCGGTAGAAACGCACGCCGTACCAGCAGGATTCGCCAGCGCCGCGTCGTTTGCGTCATTGACCGTGAACGACGCAGCACTCGCAGCCGATGCAGCGATCAAAAGCCCCGGTACGCCCACAGCCAACAGCGCACCCACACGACGCAACCGCACTACGCGACGCGAGATACCACGCGCACCCGCCACTCCGTCATCAGCGGGCCGACGTCCAATTCCGTGCATGCGAGCTCCTGATCGATAGACCAGCAAAGGCGAGAAACGCAACGCTGCACGACCAGAAACGACCACGAATCGTCCAAGCCGGACCCCGCAAGGTGCCCCGAGTAGTCGTTGCATCGACCGCAGCTGCGCGAACCCTTAGCAATCAGGCCTCTCCGCCCCGATTCCCTCGTCAGCGCTGCCCGCCGGAGCAACGGGAGTAGCGACGTGGACTCACGAGGGCCGAGCGCCCGCTGACGAACCGTCTCGCCGGTAATCGCGTAGGCCCGCTTGGGGGCGACGCAGCCGGTCAGCTCGCGAAGCTATTGCGGATCAGAATCGACGCCTCTGGTTCGGCCAGCACAGCGACCACAATGCGGCGCTGCCGCTCAGTCAGCGAGCCGATCGTCTTGGTCTCCGACAGCTCGACTGCCGCCAGGACCATGCGACAGCGAGCAGGGCCCCAGCGCCGCTGGCTCCGCAAGAGCTGGAACACCGACATCGTTTCGCTCTCCGAGGGGCAGCTGAGGAGCACCTCCGAAGGGCTGATCGCGCCACTGGCGATTCTCCGTTTTAGTGCGGCTCGCGAGACGCGGATGGCGTTCGCGTGCGCGAGGGCCAGCGTGCGCTGCCTGCCACAGGCAGCCGACGTCATTGCGGTCATACTTCCTCTTCCTGCTCGCCGGTCGCTGCGCGAGGCTGGACTGCATCGTTTGAGCCTGGCGGTGCTTCGAGGTGACGCTCCCCTCGACCCAGATACTGCCCGGAATCCTTCCCTGGGCTGCCACCCCGCGTCAGGGGCGTGGGTGGCGACTAAACATCACACTACGCTGCGCGGCCGATCTCACCCGCCAATCAGCACCGCATCACAAACTGAGTCGCCTATTGCGGGTGTTCGCTCTGCTCCGAAAGCAACGCGATGTGCGCCTCGACCTCGGCGAGCTGGTAGCTCGACGGCAGCAGCGACCAGGCGAGCAGCCACAACGCTGCCTTCTTGTCGGCGCTCACCGGCGCTGAATCGATCAGCTCGTCCTCAACCGCGCCCAGCCCGTGGCCGGCGAGCATCCGCTTGCGCACCGCGACGTGGAGCGAGCTGAACGCATCGACGCTCCGGTACTGCGCGGGACCTGGAGCCACTTCGAGCGACTTCAGCGATAGGGACACGATCACCTCCGATGCGTAAATTGACGCTCGAAGTGCAGACGGCGCTGCCGGCGTGCAGCCGACCCCGCTGCTGTCCCTCCGCTGGCGATATTAGCGAGCGCAACGACGGAGCACAACGCCGCCACACCAGCGAATTTACGGTAAATGCGTGCTCATTGTTGCGAGTGCCGAGCCGCTCGGTTAGCCGTGCCAAAGGCCGTAACGCTCCAGCCGCGGATTCCTAGCTTCTTATGGATATTGGCCCGATGGGCTTGGACCGCCTTGGCGCTCAGCAGGCGCAATCGCCCTGGAGACAGCACGCACCTGACGGGATCGGGCGCGATCGTCGACCTCGGCCACGATCTTGAGGCCAGGCCCACCGTCGAGCAGCAGTCGAGGCCGGCGCTGCGCTCCTAGCGCATCAGCATCCAGCAGTTGTCGTACCAGCTGAACTGCGACTGGCCGCCCAGCAGCGGGTGTGGCAGCGTGATCGAGGCGGAGGTGCCGTCGGAGCTCACGGCGGCCGCGGCCGTCGCGTGCAGATCGGCGTGAAGATCGCTGCGGCCTCCGGGCTGCTTGAGGAAGTGCTTGATCGAGGCCTTCCAGCGCTGGACGCAGGTCCTGCCGTGACGCGTCGCGTTCATCGGCGTTCCGACGATGGCGCATACCGTCGCCGCGTCGTCGTGTAGCTCGGCCGTGACGAAGCGCGTCACCTGGGCGCGCAGTCCAGGGACCGTGCCGGTTGACGTGGCGAGGGCGGTGCTGGGGATTGCGAGCGCCGCGAGCACGGCGACCGCCCCCAAAAGGGATCGTGAGCGCATACCATGGAGGATACGCGCGAGCGTTGACGCGTCAGTCGCCGACGTGCGAGAAAACCGGTGTGATCTGGTCCTCGAGGCCGGCGTCTAGTACCAGCAGAACCTGGTCGCCGGCCTCCACGACGGTCTCCGGTGTGGGCACGAAGCCGCGGCCGTCGCGCAGAACCGAGATCACGAGGCTGCCTTCGGGGAGCTTGACTTCGGCCACGCGAAGCCCAGCCGCCGGCGCCCCGCTCTGGACCTCGAGCTCGATGATCTCGAGCCGCTCCTCCTCGAGCGCCAGCAGGTGGACGAGGCCGTAGCGCGGCACCTCGTGTTCGATCAGGCGCAGGATCAGGTCCGTCGCCGAGACCACCGGCTGGATCCCAAGAAGCTTGAAATGCTGGAGATTTCGCGGATTGTTGACTCGCGCGATGACGCGCTCGCACTCGTATTTCTCCTTCGCGACCTGGCAGACCAGCATGTTGTCCTCGTCGTCGCCGGTGACGGTGATCACGAGATCGGTGCGCTGGACGCCGGCGCGCTCTAGTACCCACAGCTCCGTCGCGTCGCCGTAGTGCACGACGTGACCGAGCTCCGGCTCGACCAGGAGATAGCGGCGCCGATCGGACTCGAGCAGCGTCACCTCGTGGCCCTTGTCGATCAGCTCGCGGGCGAGGTTCAGGCCGACCTTGCCGGCTCCGACGATGATCACGTACATCCGTCGAGCCTCAGCTGTCCAGTCCCAGGGCCTGCTCGAACATCTCGATCGCGTGCCGGGTGGGCGAGATCGTGTGCAGGCCCTGCTCCGCGTACCAGGCTGCGCGAGCCGGGTCCATGACGCGGCAGACGACCTTGTCGACGGCGAAGCGCCGCTGAACGATCTGGGCGACGGTCAGATTCGTGTTGTCGCCGTCGGTCGAGGCGATGAAAACGTCGGCGCGCTGCACCCCGGCCTCGATGAGCGAGTCGACCTCGAGCGCCCTGCCGACCGTGAAGAGCCCGCCGGCGTCCTCCCAGGTCTGACCATCGCTGTCCTCGAGGCGCTCATGCGAAAGCGGATCCTCGTCGAGGACCGAAACCTCA
>JBEKBL010000226.1:0-3947 GCA_050015415.1 Solirubrobacteraceae bacterium | reverse complement strand
GAGCCATTTGATCTGCTGGCGCCGCTCCCCGCTCGCGCGGCGGTAGCGCAGCACCTGCGACACGACCGACCCAACGCACAGCGCGAAGCACGACACGAAGCCGACATAGAAGAACGGCCCAAACCAGCCGCTCGGGTGATTGAGCCCGATCAGGTTTCCAGACCTGTCGACCGGTGCTCGCAGTCTTAGATCGGTTGCCGCAAGCACCTGAGTGGCGGCGATGAGGACGGCTGCCACGGCGAGGTAGGCCCGTAGTGGCCAGCGCCAGCTCACGCCTGGGCGCCCGTCCGGGAACAGCAGGATGATCAGCGGCACCGCCAGGAAGCCACAAACCCAGCCGCCGCTCAGCAGCACACTCACAGGCCCGAGCGGCAGCGAACCATGATGAGAGTGGTAGTCGAGATACGCGTATCCCGGCGCGTCGCTGCCAAGCTCAAATGTAACGGAGGTGGCGAGCAGCAACCAACCCATCGGGTTGCCCGGCTCGCGGCGCGCCACGACGAATCCCACAGCGCTGAACGACAGCCCGAACACGACCCACGCAACAATCGTGACGACGTTGCCTGTCCCGGTCGGCGAAGCACCCTCGGGAACCAGAACCTCCAGCGGCACCGCGCCCAGGACCGACAACAGTGAGAGCCCCCCAAGGACCGCGAGCACCACCGGCACCCATCGGCGATCCCCTGACCTCGCTGGCGATGCAGCCCTGCGTTGCCTGCGTTTGCCCGGCACGATCGGCACCCCCGGAATCTAGCCGCGCTCGCGTTCCGAGAACGTTACGGACCGCGCTACGCTGGCGAACCGACCGCGCTGCCCCGAAGCGCCGGGCAAGAAGCCGCCAGGCGGCGGGTCCTGGAGGTCAGTCGCTTGACCAGCCGGCGCCGGTCGCCTCGTACTCGTCGATCCGGGCCGTCATCAGCGCCTTGCAGAGCTCGATCGGGATCTCGCGGTCGTAAGGGAGCTTGATGAAACCCTCACCGGCCTCGTACCCGGCGGCCTCCACTTCGGCTTTGTGCGAGACGAAGAATCGCGGCGGGAAGCGAAGCGAGCAGTGGTTCTTGAAGTTCTGCAGCATCCACAGGCGGTTGTTCTCACCGCGGACGTAGACGGGCAGGTTCCATTTCAGCTCTTCGCGTGCGAGCGGATCGGTCTTGACGCTGAGCTCCCGGAGCACGTCAAGATGCGGCCTCTGGACCGGCGTGAGCTGCTCGAAGTAGTCCTCGACGCTTGACCGTCTGGGCATTGGCATCGCGCCATGGTATGGCGAACGCCGGCCGGTTGGTGGACTGCGCGGTGAGCGGCGCCGGCAACTGGCGCCAGCGCATCTGGATCTGGCCGCTGCCGCCAACCGGTCGGCTCGCGTTCGTATGCGGATGGCCAGCCGCCGGGGTCCCACTCACCCGCCACGAGATCGACGCGCAACTCATCCTCGACGCGACAGCCCGCGCACAGCTCCTGTTCAACGACGACGAGCTTGCCGATACACCGGCGGCACACACCACCGTCTCCTTCAAAGGCAAAGCCGACTAACGCCGTTCAGTCGCTTGTCGAGGCCGTCACGCCCGTGGCAAAGCTCGTCCTCGCCGACCCGGCACTCGACGCTCCAGCCGCAGTGTGGGGCTACGCGGTCCTGGTCGATTCGCCTTCGCTCAGTGCGGCTGGGGCACGATCCGGATGTACGGTCGCGGCGAGGACCAGCCGTCCGGGTACAGCTCCTTGGCGGCGTCGTCGGAGACCGAGCCGGCGATGATGACGTCGTCGCCGTCCTTCCAGTTGGCGGGCGTCGCGACCTTGTGCTTGGCCGTGAGCTGCAGGGAGTCGATGACGCGGAGCACCTCGTCGAAGTTGCGGCCCGTGGTCATCGGGTAGACGAGGATCAGCTTGACCTTCTTGTCGGGTCCGATCACAAAGACGTTGCGCACCGTCTGGTTGTCGGCCGGCGTACGAGCGGCCGGATCGCCCTCGGTGCTGGCGGGCAGCATTCCGTAGAGCTTCGAAACGTTGAAGTCGGCGTCGCCGATGATCGGGTAGTTCGGAGCATGACCCTGCGTCTCCTCGATGTCCTGCGCCCAGCCGGCGTGCTTGTCGACCGGGTCGACCGACAGCCCGATCACCTTGACACCGCGGCGATCGAATTCTGGCTTGATCGAGGCCATGTAGCCGAGCTCGGTCGTGCAGACAGGGGTGAAGTTCTTCGGGTGCGAGAACAGCACGGCCCATGAGTCGCCGATCCAGTCGTGGAAGGAGATCGGGCCTTCGGTGGTCTCAGCCTCGAAATCCGGTGCCGTGTCGCCAAGCTGCAATGCCATGTTTGCTCCTCTTATGCGTTAGCTATGTCGGGGAACGATCTCGCGTGGAACTCGAGCACGCGTCTGTCGCCTGCGGAAGTATGCGCTGAGCGTACCTATGACGGGAATCGGGCCGCTCGGCCACGCTCCGCTGGAAATTCTCTTGGTCGGGTTTGCGAGCCCTTCTCGCGCAGCAACCCGGCTGCGGCGATCGCACCAACCGCGACGATCACGGCGGCCGTGAGGAGCGCGTCGCCGTAACCGTCGGTCAGCGCCTGAAGTGGCCGAACACCGTGTTTCAACGCATCGTGGGTCTGCGTGTCGGCGATCGTCGTGAGTACCGCCAGCCCGATTGCTCCGCCGAGCAGCCGTGACGTGTTGAGCAGGCCCAATGCGGCTCCGGCCGCTGCGGGCGGCACGCCCTGCACTGCCACGATCGTGGACGGGACGAGTGCGAGACCGAGGCCGGCCGCGGCGAGAGTTCCGCCGGGCAACACGGAGGCAAAGCTCGCTCCCGGGTGGATCGAGCTGAGCAGCGCCAGGCCGAGCGCCGCCGTCAGCATGCCGGCGGTGATCGTCCAGCGGGCACCGATCTGGGATACGAGCCGCGGAGCACGGGTGGAGGCGATGGCGACCCCGAGGGTCATCGGGAGGAACGCGAGGCCGGTCTGGGTCGCGTCGTAGCCGAGCACGCCCTGGAGATAGAGCGAGACGAAGAACCACATCACGAACACGCCTGCGTAGAGCGCAAGCACAACCGCATTGGCGGCGCGAACGCGGCGCAGCGTGAAGATCCATAGAGGAACCAGCGGCGCCCTGGCAACGCGCCCCTCGACGGTGACGAAAGCAGCGAGGAGGAGCACGCCGGCGGCGATCGGGCCGAGCACGCCGGCTGCAGCCCAGCCGAGCGTGTCGGCTCGCACGATCCCGAACACGAGCGCCACAAAACCGCCGGTCACGAGAAGCGCGCCGGCCAGATCGAAGTGACGGTGCCCAAGCTCTGCCCGTCCCTCCGGAACGATCCGCGGGGCGAGCGCGAGCACGAGGAGTCCGATCGGCACGTTCACGAGGAACACCCACTGCCAGCCGAGTCCCTGCGTCAGGAGGCCGCCGACGAGGGCGCCGGAGGCCGCACCGATGCCGCCGATCGCGGCCCAGATGCCGAGTGCGCGGTTGCGCTCGCGCCCCTCGGCGAACGAGGTCGTCAGGATCGAGAGGCTTGCGGGCGAGATGATCGCGCCGCCGATGCCCTGAACCGCTCGCGCGCCGACCAGGACGTCCTGGGAAGGGCTGAGCGCGCAGGCCAGCGAAGAAAGCGTGAACAGGGCGATGCCGGCGAGCAGCACGCGGCGGCGTCCGAGCAGGTCGGAGGCGCGACCGCCGAGCATTAGGAACCCGGCGAATGTCAGCGTGTAGGCGTTCACGACCCACTGCAGCCCGACCGTCGAGAAGCCCAGCGAATGCCGGATCGACGGCAGTGCCACGTTGACGACCGCGACATCGAGAATGACCATGAACTGCGCCGCGCAGATCATCGCGAGGAGCAGCGCTGGGCTGCGCCGTACGCGATCGATCCCCGGTTGCGCGAGGGCGAACGTGTTCATCGGCGGATCTCCTGGAGATATGCCGCAACGACGATCGCCTCAAGCTGGCTTGGAC
>JBEKBL010000225.1:0-3950 GCA_050015415.1 Solirubrobacteraceae bacterium | reverse complement strand
CAACGCATACGCGGCGATCCTGATGGACTGCCAGATGCCGGAGCTGGACGGCTACGACGCAACCCGCGCGATCCGCCGCCGCGAAACACCACCGGCACACATCCCGATCATCGCAACGACCGCCCACTCGATGAGCGGCGACCGCGAAAAGTGCCTCGAGGCCGGGATGGACGACTACGTCAGCAAACCGATCCGCGCCGGCGAACTCAGCAACGCGCTGATGAAGTCGATCGGCGCCTCAAATCGCAGCCAACGTGCGGCCTCCGCGACCGTCGCCTCTGACAGCGGCTGAGGCCAAACGCTTCGTGCCCGCAAGCACACGGCGCGCGCGGCCAGCGTGGCCGCCTCGCTCAGACCGCTGACAGCTCGCTCGTAATGTCGGCGACCGCCGACTTCGCATCGCCGAACAGCATCGACGTGTTCGGCGTGTAGTAGAGCTCGTTCTCGATCCCGGCGAAGCCCGGGTTCATCGAGCGCTTGATGACGACGACCGAGTGTGCCGCCTCGACGTCGAGGATCGGCATGCCGTAGATCGGCGAACCGGGGTTCGTCTTGGCGGCCGGGTTCGTCACGTCGTTCGCGCCGATCACGAGCGCGACGTCGGCGCGGCTGAACTCGGGGTTGATGTCATCCATCTCGCGCAGCAGCTCGTAGGGCACGTCGGCCTCTGCCAGCAACACATTCATATGGCCGGGCATCCGCCCGGCAACGGGATGGATCGCGTACTCGACCTCAACGCCGCGGGCCTCGAGCGCCTTCTCGAGCTCGCGCACCGTGTGCTGGGCCTGCGCCACGGCCATCCCGTAGCCCGGCACGACGATCACGAGCCGCGCGTAGGCGAGCTGGATCGCGACGTCAGCGGCGCTGACCGAGCGGACGGTGCCCTCGTGCTCGCCGGCGCCGCTCGCACCCGCGACCGCGCCCGTCCCGCCGAAGCCGCCGGCGATGATCGCCGGGATCGAGCGGTTCATCGCGACCGCCATCAGGTTCGTCAGGATCGAGCCCGACGCCCCAACGATCATCCCCGCGACGATCAGCGCGGGGTTGTCGAGCGCGACGCCGGTCGCCGCCGCCGAGAGGCCGGTGAACGCGTTGAGCATCGAGATCACGACCGGCATGTCGGCGCCACCGATCGGCAGCACGACGAAGTTGCCGAGCACCGCGGCGCACACCAGCATGCCGATGAACTCGCCCTGCGAGTGCGAGCCGTTCGCGACGAGCACGGCGAGCACGATCGCGGCGGCAAGCAGCAGGCCGTTGACGAGCTGCTGCGGCCTTCCGAGCGTGATCGGTCGCCCCGGCAAAAGCTCCTGCAGCTTGCCGAAAGCGATGTTCGAGCCCCAGAAGGAGACCGAGCCGACGATCGCCGCGAACAGGCTGAAGACCGCGACATACAGCGGTTTGCCGACGAACCCATCCGAGTTTCGGAACTCCGCCCAGGCGATCAGGAAGACCGCGCCGCCGCCGACGCCGTTGAACAGCGCGACCATCTGCGGCATCGCGGTCATCTTCACGCGCCGAGCCGCCGGGACCCCGACGAGCGTGCCGAGCGCGATGCCCAACACGATCAGCCCCCAGTTGCCCTCCCCCTGCTTCAGCAGCGTCGCGACGATCGCGATCGCCATGCCGACAGCGGCGATCCGGTTTCCGCGCACCGCCGTCCGCGGCCCGGTCAGGCCAGAGAGGCCATAGATGAACAGCGCGAACGCGACGATGTAGAGAACGTCGAGGAAGTTGTTGTTGTGGATGAAGCTCGTCGCAACCGGCGTGATCACGTTGCCCACGATCACATTGGGGGGCGGGAGGTGGAGGTGATGGGCGAGCGCAAACGCGCGAAAGGCCCGGTCGGTGAAGAAGCGCGCCGTAACGGCTGGCGAGCAGCGCGGCAGGCTGAGGACTAGGTGCTTTGCGTGGGCACTGAGGTGGGTGTGGTTGGCGGCGTAGACCAGCTCTCGCAGGCTTCGCGGCAACGCGCTGCAGATCGCCTTCACTCCCCCTCACCGTCCTTCGGCGGCTTCTCGGGCTTGCGCTTGAACATCTCGAGCATGCGGTCGGTGACGAGGAAGCCGCCGACGATGTTGATCGTGCCGAAGGCGATCGCGATGACGAGGATGACCTTGTTGAAGGCCGAGTTGCCTGACAGGCCGATCACGAGGAGCCCGCCAAGCAGGACGATTCCGTGGATCGCGTTGGTGCCGCTCATCAGCGGCGTGTGGAGCGTGTTGGGGACCTTCGAGATCACGGCGAAGCCGACGAACCCGGCGAGCACGAGGATCGTGAGGTTGGTCAGGAGCATCTACTTCTTTCCTTCCACGAGGGCTTTCGCGGCCGCGTTGACGATCTCACCGTCGCGCGTGATGCAGGCGCCGGCGATGATCTCGTCCTCGAAGTCGAGCTTCAGCGCGCCGTCATCGTCGAGCATCAGCTCGAGCAACGCCTGGATGTTGCGCGCATAGAGCTGCGAGGCGTGCTCGGGCATCGCCGCGGGCAGGTTGAGCGGCGATGCGATCGTCACGTCGTGCTCGACGGTCGTCTCGCCCGGCGTCGTCAGCTCACAGTTGCCGCCCGTCTCGCCGGCCAGGTCGATGATCACCGAGCCCGGCTTCATCCCCTCGACGGCTTCGGCGGTGACCAGTTTCGGCGCCGGCCGTCCGGGCACGAGCGCGGTCGTGATGACGACGTCGAAGCCCTTGATCGCATCGGTCAGGGCCTGCTGCTGCGCCGCCTTCTCCGCGTCGGTCAGCTCGCGCGCGTAACCGCCCTCCCCCGCCGCCTCGATCCCCAGATCGAGCCAGCCCGCACCGAGCGAGCGAACCTGCTCGGCGACCTCCGGCCGCACGTCATAACCCGTCGTCTGCGCTCCGAGCCGCCTCGCCGTCGCGAGCGCCTGGAGGCCTGCGACGCCGGCGCCGAGGACGAGGACCTTCGCTGGCGGGATCGTGCCGGCTGCCGTCATCAGCATCGGGTAGAAGCGCCCAAGGCGCTCCGCGCCGAGCAGCGCGGCGCGGTAGCCCGCAACGTTGCTCTGCGAGGACAGCGCGTCCATCGCCTGCGCACGCGAGATCCGCGGTATCGCCTCCATCGCGAACGCCGTCACCTTCGCCTTCGCGAGACCCTCCGTTGACTCGGCGTTCGAGAGCGGCGCGAGGAACGCGATCAGCACCCCGCCCGGCTTGAGCTGCGCGATCTCCTCGCTGCTCGGCGGCGCGACCTTCGCAACGACCGGAGCTGCCCAGACCTCCGCCGCGCCGGCGACCCTCGCGCCCGCCTCCTCGTAGAGGCCGTCAGGGATCATCGCGCCGGCGCCGGCGCCGGCCTCGACGAGCACCTCGACGCCGTGCCCACTGAGACGGCGTACAACGTCAGGGACGAGCGCCACCCGACGCTCCCCCTCAGCGGTCTCCTTCGGAACGCCGACGAACATCGGCCGGAACCTTATTGCCTCGCGCCTTCGCCGACGGTCAGCCGCCGGTCACGCAGGCCAGCGCGAAGAGCGCAAACCAGGCGATCGCGAAGAGGTAAAAAGCGCGCTCGATCGCGCCGAAGCGGGCTCGCAGCGCCGGTACGCCGCGTCCGAGCGCCATCGCAAGCAGGCAGGCCAGCATTGCCGCTCCGAGCGCGGTCGAGACCGCCGCGAGCGAGTGCCAGCGCGTTCCGTCGGAGAGGGCGCTGCCGAGTCTGAACGCGGCGATCGTCGCGGCGAGAAACGCAGCAATCGCGAGCAGCCCGTGGCGGCTTCCGGTCGTGGTCCGCGGCGCCCCGGGCCCGTCCATCGGAAACCAGCTGATCAGCGCGCGGGCGACCGCGAAGACGACCAGCAGGACGATCACGATGCCCAGGTGACCGTTGCCCCGGAGCGCACGATGCAGGCCGAGCGCCAGCGCCAGAGCCGAAAGCGCGAACGCGATCGTCGCGACGCGATAACCGGTCCGAAACGGCGTGATCCCATA
>JBEKBL010000224.1:0-3990 GCA_050015415.1 Solirubrobacteraceae bacterium | reverse complement strand
GCAGCCGGCGGATGCCTTCCTCGGCTTGGCGCATGCGATGCGTGCCTTCGAAGTCGAACGGTCGCGTGACGATGCCGATCGTCAGCGCGCCGATCTCCTTCTTCGCGATCTCGGCAATCACCGGCGATGCGCCGGTACCGGTACCGCCGCCCTGGCCGGCCGTCACGAAGACCATGTCCGCGCCCTTCAGCGACTCCTTGAGCTCGTCGCGAGATTCGGACGCGGCGCCGAAGCCGGTCTCGGGATTCGCGCCGGCGCCGAGCCCGTGCGTCAACTCGCTGCCGATGTTGATCTTGACGTCGGCGTCCGAGGACTGCAGCGACTGGGCGTCCGTGTTGGTGGCGATGAACTCGACACCGCGCAGGCCGGCGTCGACCATTCGGCTGACCGCGTTCGTGCCCGCGCCGCCAACACCGACGACCTTGATCACAGCTAGGTAGTTGCCGCCGTCCATAGAAATAGAGTCTCGACTGACAGGGAAGGGTTTTTAGGCGTCGCGGAGACGGCGCCAGAAACCCACGTTATGCAGGGCTCCTTTGCCTGTCAACGCCAAGCCCACGGCGCAAGCATCGTTGCAGATGTTCCAAGTCTCAACTCTAGAGTGATTCATCGACCGTGCCAAGTCATCCTGAAGTGGAGCTTGAGGCCTCGGCCGAGGCGCCTCCGATGATCGTTGCGACGCTTGCGGTGCCCTGAGGCGAGGTACTGAGCTCCTCCGTCGACGGGTCGCCGATGGCTGCAGCCGGACGCGCGGGCAACGACACGTCGATGTAGCGCGCTCCGCGCGAGCTGGGGTTCGCGAGCACGACGGCTGCCGAATCCCACTTCGCGTGGCGCAGCGCGTCGTCGCCGAAGTAGATCAGCGGACCGTGGCGCAGACGCACCGTCAGGCCCTCGTTGCTCATGCGTACCTGGTAGACGTGACTGCGCAGCGCCTCCGGCGCAGCGGCGAGCAGTGCGAGCTCCTCGAGCGCCAGCGGGTCGGTCACGCGGTCGCCGCGCGGCGCGAAGCTCGAGCGCACCAGCGGCAGGGTCCGCGGCACCGCGAGCCCGGACAGCACGTGGTCGTTGCTCGCCACCGCGACGATCGTCCCGTCGTAGTCGAGCCGCGCCAGGGGCCGTCGCTCGACGACCTCGATTCGCAGACCGTGGGGGAACTCGGTGCGGACGCGCAGGCTCGCGACCGACGGGTAGCTGGCGACCGACGAGCGCAGGCGCGCGAGTGAGAAGTTGGTGGTCGTCATCTCCCGCGCGGTCAGCTCGAGCGTCGAGGCGATCTGCGGCGTGGCATTGCCGGCGAGGCCGCTGATCGTGACGCTCTGGACCTCGAACAGCGCGAGGTTGCGCAGCAGCCCCAGCCACAGTCCGTAGGTTGCGAGGAGCGCGAGCGCCGCCAAGCCGAGCTTGTAGCGCAGGTGCACACCTCGGGTTTCGCGCTCGGGCGCCGAACCCCTACCCGCCGTCGGCCGGCAACTCCCAGGGAAAGAGGACCTCGCCGAAGGTCTGCACCTCGCGCTCGAGTGCGATTCCCGAGTGGGCGAGCACGCGCTCGCGCGCGAGCGCCATCAGCGACACGATGTCGGCGGTGCTCGCGCTGCCATCGATGTTCTCGACGAAGTTCGCGTGCTTGGGCGAGAGGCGCGCGCCGCCGACTCTCAGCCCGCTCGCCCCAGCCGCCGCGAGCAGCTCCCCGGCGGTCTCGCCGACGGGGTTCTTGAACGTCGATCCGAACGTCTTGATGCCCTTCGGCTGCGCCGTGTGGCGCCACGCGCGCATCTCGCCGAGCGTCGCCCTGACCGCCGCCCGGGTCGATGGCGCGAGCGCGAACCGAGCGGCGGTGACGACCTCACCCGGGCCGAGCGCGGAGCTGCGGTAGCCGAACCCGAGCTGCTCGGGACGCCGCCGCGTGACGCCGTCGACGCTTGCGACGTCAACCCAGTCGAGCACCGACGCGAGCGCCCCGCCGTAGGCGTTGGCATTCATCCGCACGGCGCCGCCAACGGTCCCCGGGATGTTGACGGCGAACTCGATGCCGGCCAGGGCGAGCGCGGCGGCCCGTGCCGCGATCGCGGGCATCCGCGCGCCGCCTCCGCACTCGAGTGCTCCCGAAGCGGCCTCGATCCGCCCGAGCGAGCCCTCGAGACGGACCACGAGGCCGCTGACGCCGGCGTCCGCGACGAGCAGGTTCGAACCCGAGCCGATCACATGAAGCTGATGCCCGTCGCGCGCAGCGAATGCGATCAGCTCGAGCAGGTCCTCGAGCGTCGCGGCGCGGGCGAACAGCTCCGCCGGCCCCCCGGTGCGCACCGTCGTGAGGCGCGCGAGCGGGTGGTTGTGCTCGATCTCAACCATCGCTGCGCACGAGCCGGCGTCCCAGCTCGTCGATGTCGCCCGCTCCCATCACGATCACCAGGTCGCCCGAGCCGAGCAGGCCGGGGAGGACGCGCGCCGCGACGTCAAGATCGGGCAGCCAGTAGACGGGCTTGCCCGATCCCGCGTCGGCCGCAGCCTCGGCGACCATCAGGCCGCTGACGCCGGGAAAGTCGGCGGCCTGCTCACGCGCCGCGTAGACGTCGAGGACGACCACTGTGTCGGCGGCTGCGAGCGCCTCGCCGAACTCGCGTCGCAATGCCCTGGTTCGCGAGTAGAGGTGGGGCTGGAAGGTTGCGATCAGCCGCTGGGGGGCGAGCGTGCGCGCGGCCGCGAGGGTCGCGGCGATCTCACTCGGATGATGGGCGTAGTCGTCGTAGACCTCGGCGCCGGTCGCCGTCGCGCCGACTCGCTCGAAGCGTCGCGCGACGCCGGCGAACTCGCCGAGCGCGCCCGCGGCAGCGGCGAGGTCGGTGCCGACAAGCGCCGCCACGCTGAGGGCGGCGGCGGCGTTGCGGGCATTGTGCGCGCCGGGAACACGTAACTGCACCGCCACTCCGTCGTGCTCGAAGCGCGAGCCGCCGGCGGTCAACTCGGGGGTGGCGTCATAGGCGAGCACCGGGCCGTCGCGGAGCGCGAGCAGCTCGGGACGGTTCCAGATGACCGCCTGCGGAGCGTGCGCGAGGAACTCGCGGTAGACCGCCTCGATCTCCGCCAGCGAGCCGAAGCGGTCATGGTGGTCAAGCTCAGCGTTCAACAGCACAGCGATCTCCACATCGAGCGAGAGCAGCGAGCGGTCGGACTCGTCGGCCTCGACGACGAGCCACTCGCCGCTGCCCCACTCGCCGCCGGGACCAGCGGGCAGCGCGCCGCCGATCAGGTAGCCCGGATCCAGCCCTCCGCCGCGCAGCGCGGTCGCGATCATCGCCGTCGTGGTGGTCTTGCCGTGCGCGCCGGCAACCGCGATCGTGCGCCGCAGCGCGCTCAGCTCGCTCAGCAGCTCGGCGCGCGTCATCACGCGCAGGCCGCGCTCGGCGGCCGCAAGCCGCTCCACGTTGTCGTCGGCGATCGCGCTCGAGAAGACGACGCCGACGTCATCACCGGGCGGGATGTTCTCGGCCCGATGCCCGATCAGCGCTTCGAGCACACCGTCGGCGAGCAGGGCCTGCGCAAACGGCGAGTCGCTGCGATCGGAGCCCGTGACGCTCGCGCCGAGCTGGTGCGCGGCGCGCGCGTAGGCGCTCATCCCGGCTCCTGCGACGCCGACGAAGTGAAGCCGCCGGCCGCTCCAGGCCGGGGCCGGCGGAGCGCTCATCAGTGGGCCACCGCGAGCACCTCTGCGGCGATCGCCCGTGCCGCGTCGGGGCGCGCCAGCGCGAGTGACGCCTGCGCCATGGCGGCGAGCCGCGCCCGGTCGGCGATCAAGCGACCGACCTCGCTCGCGAGGCGCGGCCCGCTGAGCTCGCGGTCCGCGACCACGATCGCCGCGCCGGCGTCGACCATCCAGCTGGCGTTCGTGCTCTGATGGTCGGCGGTCGCATGCGGGTAGGGCACGAGGATCGCCGGCCGGCCGTGCGTGGCGATCTCGAAGATCGAGCCCCCGGCACGCGCGACGACGAG
>JBEKBL010000223.1:0-4016 GCA_050015415.1 Solirubrobacteraceae bacterium | reverse complement strand
TCATCGAGGCGCGCGTCCTGATCCCCGCAGCCTGCTACGTAGGCGCTGCAGCGCTGCTGATCCCGGGGATTCTCGCGAGCAGCCTGTGGGGCGCGATCTGGTTCGACGTCGGCGGCGCTGCGCTGCTATCAGCCGCGAACCCGCCGCTCGACGCGGCGCGCCTCGACATCATTCCGGCGCGCCTGTGGGGAAGGGCCGAGAGCGTACGCTCGTTCCTGCGCTCGGTCTCACAGGCGCTGGCGCCGCTGATCTTCGGCGGCGTGACCGATCTGATTGCGGGCTTCACGCCGACTCAGAGCGTCGGCACGCACCACTTGGTGAACGTCGCGAAGAAGGCGAGCGAGGGTACCGGGCTCGAAATCACATTCTTGATCATGCTCGCGACGCTCGCGGCGGCAGGCGTATTTCTCGCCCGCGCGCGGCGCCGCTACCCGATCGACGTCGCGACAGCCGCCGCCCCACTGGCGTGAACCAAGGGGACACGGCAGACGCGTGACCCTTACGCCGCCGGCCCCGTGCCGAGGGTGATGAGCGCGGTGTGACTGACGCGCGCCGAATCGAGCCACGTGAGCGTGACCCGCTCACCGGGCTTGTAGCCGACGAGCGCTTGCGTCAGGGCGTTGGACGAGGTGACCCTGTGAGCTCCGAGGGCGGTGATCACATCACCACCGCTCAATCCCGCGTTCGCTGCGGCGGTTTCCGGGAGCGCGACGGAGACTGCCGCGCCGGCAGGGCCTCCCGACCCGGACTCGATCTCGACGCCGATGAACGCGGTCGGGCCGAGGTGAACCGTGCTCGATGCTTCGCCGGCCCCGATCTGCGTCGCGATCCGCTTCACCGCGTCGATCTCGATCGCAAAGCCCTGGCCGGTGCTCTGCCCGCTCAGCTCGAAGCCGGTGGAGGCGGCCGTGTCCATGCCGATGACCGCACCCGAGCCGTCGACCATCGGGCCTCCGGAGTCTCCCGGCTGCAGGTCGCCGTGAATCTGGATCAGCTGAGTGAGGTGCTCCGAGCTGCCGTCGAAGTCGTCTGACACCACGATCGCCCTGTTCAGAGCGAGTACGGTCCCGCTACGCGCCGCCGGCGTCCCGCCGACGCCGCCGGCGTTGCCGATCGTCACGACCTGTGCGCCGACGTGAACGCGCGCCGAGTCTCCGAGCCTCACCGCGTGCAGCCCGGAGGCGCCCTGCAACTGGATCAACGCGACATCGCGACGCTCGTCGTAGCCCAGCACGCGAGCGGTGTAGCTCTGGCCATTGCCGAGGTCGACGGCCTCGATGCTGGTCGACTGCGCGATCACATGGTTGTTCGTGAGCACGAGCCCGGACGGCGTCAGGACCATGCCTGTCCCGGCGGCCGCGCCGGTGCCGCCATCGATGCTGGTGTTGATGTCGACAAGCTCGGTATCGACGCGCGCGACCTGCGGATCGCTGACGACGGTCACGGGGACTGCCGGCGGCAAGCGGCCGTAGGTCCCGGCGATCAGGACCACGACGAAGACGACGCTGACTGCTGCGGCAAACGTAGTCGCCATCAGTACGGCCACGCTGCGGCTCTCGCCGCCACGACGCGGACGGCGAGCACCGTCGATGTCCGGTTGCCTCACCCAGCGATTGTTGCGAACCGGACTGCTCGCAGGCTGGCTGCCCTTCTCGCGCTAGGCTCAGAGGCGATGTTTCGACGCCTTTGCGGAGGGTCGCTGGTGCTCCTGGCGATGCTCGCCGCGGCCTCCGCTTCGAGCGCGTCAAGCGCCGGCAGCGAGGTCTCAGTGGCGCAGTGCCCGACAACCTACGGCGTTCGCCAGTCGCCGCCGCGCCTTCCGGAGCGCGTCAGCGTTTCGGCCAGCCGGAGCGCGACTGCCGGACTGAGCGCCTACTCGAACGGCGTGCTCCTCGTGCTCGCGCCGCGCGGCTGGGACTGTCACGCGCTCGTCGCCGCGGACGGCTCGGCCAAGATCACGGTCGCGGCGCGCAGCACAGGCGACGTCAAGCAGCCCGCCGTCACGGCTAACTTTGCCGACACCCCGGGCACGGCAGCATCACTTGCCTGCTCGCTGTTTGCTGCCGCCGCCCGCCAGCTGCCAGCCGGCGTGCGCTGTCCCGTTGACACGCCGCGCCGCGAGGACACCGCAACGCTGAGCACGCGGATCGTCGACTTCACGGACCCACCGCACGTGCACGGCGACGGTAGGCCATCCGGCGGGTCAGATCCGGCCCGCGGCCTGATGGTGTTCGTTGCGACGAGCAGTGACTTCGACGGCTACGCGTTCACCGTGACGTGTGCGCTGCCGGCCAGGGAGGCGGCCACCTGCCGCACCGTGCTCGGCGATGCGCTGACGCGAATTCCCGCCGACGAGTAACAACTGGGCGGTCGGCGGCTAACATCGCCCGTCGTGCGGTCCTCGCAGACGGGCGGCGCGGCAGCGCGGTTGAAGCGGGCAACGCTGCTTGCCTGCATCATCGCCTCGGGCATCGGGCTGCTCGACTCGACGATCGTCAACATCGCGCTGCCGACGATCCAACGCACGCTCGGCGGCGGGCTGGCGGGCGAGCAATGGATCGTCAATGCCTACCTTTTGACGCTCGGCTCGCTGATCCTCATCGGCGGCTCGCTGGAAGACATTTTCGGCGCCCGCCGAGTGTTCTCGCTCGGCGTGTTCGGCTTCGGTGCCGCGTCGATTCTCTGCGGGCTCTCCCCGTCGATCGGCTTCCTCGTCGCCTGCCGCGCGCTCCAGGGAGTCGCGGGCGCGCTGCTCGTCCCCTCGTCGCTCGCGGTGATCGTCGCAACCTTTCCCGAAAACGAGCGCGGCCAGGCCGTCGGAACCTGGACCGCGTTCACGACGGTCGCGACCGTAATCGGACCGCTTGCCGGCGGCGCGCTTCTCGCCGTCGCTTCCTGGCGCTGGCTGTTCTTCATCAACGTCCCGTTCGTCGTGATCTGCCTCGGCCTCATCCTCCGCGTAATCCCGCTCGCCAGCCACACCGCCAAGCGCCGCAGTGTCGACCTGCGCGGCGCGCTGCTGTGTGTTCTCGGGCTGGGCGGAACGGTCTTCGCACTGATCGAGGAGACGCGTCTGGGATGGAGCAGTCCCGCCGTCCTGATACCGCTTGCCGGCGGGGCGCTCGCGCTGTGCTTGTTCTTCGTCGCCGAGCGCCTTGCGCGCGACCCCATGCTGCCGCTCGGCCTGTTCTCGCGGCGGAATTTCGCCGTCGCCAACGCAGAGACGCTCGTCGTCTACGCCGGGCTCGCGGTACTGATCCTGTTCCTCGTGCTATTCCTGCAGCAGGTCGTCGGCTATTCGCCGCTGAGCAGCGGACTCGCGATGCTGCCCGTGACGGCCCTGGTGTTCGTCTGCTCACGCGTCTTCGGCGCGCTCGCCGGCCGGCTCGGGCCGCGTGCGTTCATGGGTGGCGGACCGCTGATCGGCGCGTGCGGGCTGCTGCTGCTGCTCCGTGTTGGCGCACACCCGAGCTACGTCGCCGACCTCCTTCCGGCGATCATCGTCTTCGGCCTCGGGCTGTCAATGACCGTTGCCCCGCTGACAGCGACCGTGTTGGCCGGCGTCGATCCGCGCCAGGCCGGCATCGCCTCGGCGGTCAACAACGCCATCGCCCGAGTCGCCGCGCTCGTCGGCACGGCGGCCGTCGGCTCAGTGCTCGCGGGCACGTTCGCGTCCTCGCTCGACAGCCGACTCGCAGGCGTAAAGCTCGACTCGGCGGCGCGCGCCGCCGAACTCGCGGCAAAGCATCTCGTGTTGGGGCGTGCGTCGGTCGCACACCTCCCGACTGCTCAGGCCCGTGCCTTAGTCGAGGCGACGAACGCGGCTTCGCTCGGGAGTTTTCACATCGCGATCGTGATCGCCGCATCGCTGCTCGCGCTGGGCGGGCTCGCCGGAGCAGCGCTGATCGAGAATCCCGACCCCGATCAGGCCGGCGGCTTGGCTGCGGGGTAGCGATCGAGCAGCGAGTGGGGCGTGACGAAATCGAGCCCGACGGGCACATCCAGATACCCGCTTC
>JBEKBL010000222.1:0-4048 GCA_050015415.1 Solirubrobacteraceae bacterium | reverse complement strand
TCGCGCCGGCGCTCGGTCTCTCGCGCCAGCAGGCCATTGGCGAGGGTCACGGGCTGCTTGCGGAGTTCGCGTTTCCGCTCGCGCAGCGCGCGCAATGCCGCCACCTCTCCGGCGGCTCGAGGCAGAAGCTGAACCTTGCGCTCGCGCTGCTCGGCGGCGCGCGCATACTCCTGCTCGACGAGCCCTATCAGGGCTTCGACCACGGTGCGTACATCAGCTTCTGGGAGCACGTGGCGCGCTGGAAGAGCGAGGGTATCGGGGTCGTGGTCGTGACGCACCTGCTCGCCGATCAGGCGCTCGTCGATCGCGTCGTCGAGCTCGAGATCGCATGCGGCCCTGCCGCCGAGGGACAATGAGCGCTCGCCGCATCCTCGTGACCGCGAAGCTGACTGGGCTCGAGCTGGCGCGGCGGCGGATCGCGCTGGGGTTGCTGACAGCTCTACCGCTGGCCTTCTACGGCGGATCGGTCGGGCGCGGTGGCAATGCCGTCATAACAGGCGGCGTCGCGATGGCTTTCTCGATCGCAGGCGCCTCGATCTTCGTTGCACTGACTGCTCGCCCCGTCGATCCGCGGCTGATACTTGCCGGCTACCACCCGACCGAGCTGCTGCTCGGGCGGCTCCTGTTGCTCGAGCTTTTCGGCGTTCTCGTCGCCGCCGTGTTCAGCGTGGTGATGGTGTTCGGCAGCGACCCGACCCACCCGTGGGCGCTGGCGGGCGGCGTCGGGCTCGTCGCGCTGACGAGCGTGCCTTTCGGGTTGGCCGTCGGCGGGTTGTCGCCGCACGAGCTCGAGGGGGTACTCGTCCTGATCGGCGTCGTCGGGGTCCAGCTCACGCTCTACTCGACACAGCTGATGGCGAAGTTCCTGCCGTTTTGGGGTGGTCAACGCCTGCTCGATCATTCAGTGAACGCCGGCGTCGCCGTCGGTGCCGCAGTGCCCGCGAACATCCTCTATGCGGCAGCGCTCTTCGCGATCGCGACCTACATCATGCGCCGCCAGGCACCGAGAGTCGGCGGCACTGCGCGTCACCGGGCGGACGCCGTGGCGAGCATCCCCACCGTCTGAGCGCGGGGCTCGCCGCCGGCAGGGCCGCGGCGCGCTGAGGGACGCGTTGCTTGGCCATCGGGAGCGGGAGCACGTGCGCGCTCAGTTCCTGCGCCGTATCGCGCCCGTGACTGGGGGGCAGGGATTCGAACCCCGATACCCGGCTCCAAAGGCCGGTGTCTTGCCGTTAGACGACCCCCCAATGGTGGCCTCCGGGCGATTGTAGATTCGCCCGACGGGCGGTCGCGTTACGCTCAGACGCGATGACTCCGGCAACCGTCGTGATCCTCGCAGCTGGACGCGGCACGCGCATGCGCTCGGCGACACCGAAGCTGGCGCACGACCTCTGCGGTTGGCCGCTGATCCAGTGGCCTGTCGCAGCCGCGCGCGAGGCCGGCGCGGAGCGCGTGATCGTCGTGGTGTCCGCGGAAGCACCGCTTGACAGCGCACTCCCGAACGGCGTGCTGAGCGCGACGCAGGAAACGCCAAACGGGACCGGCGGTGCCGTACTTGCCGCCGGACCGCAGATCGACCACGCCGCGAGCGTGATCGTGCTCAACGGTGACGTGCCGCTCGTGGACGCCGCTTTGCTGCGTGAACTCGCGGACCAGCACGAGCTGAGCGGCGCCGCTGCGACGATGGTCACGATCGAGCTCGACGATCCACGCGGCTACGGCCGCGTGGTGCGCGACGCGGACGAGGCGGTAGAACGCGTCGTCGAGACCAAGAACGCCGGCGAGGCATCGGCCGGCGAGCTCGCGATCCGCGAGGTCAACACGGGTGTCTTTGCCTTCAAGGCGGACGTCCTGCTCGATGCGCTCGCACACGTTCGAGCGGTCGACGGGGAGATCTACCTTCCGGGGGTGCTGCCCGTGATCCGCGCTGCCGGCGGAGCGCTCGCCACGTTCGCCGCGAAGGATCCCGCGCTGCTGCTCGGCGTCAACGATCGCGCTCAGCTCGCAGTCGTTCGCGCGGAGGCCCAGCGACGCATCCAGGAGCGTCACATGCTGGCCGGCGTAACGATCGTGCAGCCGTCGAGCACCAGCATCGACGTGGGCGTCAGGATCGCCCCCGATACCTTGGTCGAGGCGTGCACGCAGCTTCTCGGCGACACGCGGATCGGGACCGGCGCCAGCATTGGGCCGCACACGACCGTGATCGACTCGCTGCTCGGCGACGGCGTGCGCGTGCTCCACTCGCACCTCGTGGACTGCGAGCTGCGGGAAGGCGCCACCGTCGGGCCGTTCGCTTATCTGAGGCCGGGGGCCCTGCTGCGCGAACGGGCGAAGGCGGGGACGTTCGTGGAGATCAAGAATTCCGACGTTGGCGCCCGCACCAAGGTGCCACACCTCTCATATGTCGGCGATGCCGACATCGGCGAGGACACGAACCTCGGTGCCGGTTCAATCACCGCCAACTACGACGGCTACGCGAAGCACCGCACGAAGATCGGGGCCCGCGTGCGTGGCTCCGTCGACACCTCCTATGTCGCGCCTGTAACGGTAGGCGACGACGCATGGACGGCGGCCGGCTCCGTGATAACCGGTGATGTGCCGCCCGGCGCGCTCGCCGTGGCGCGTTCCCGGCAGCGCAACGTGGAGGGCTACGCAGAGCGCCGCAAAGACACCGAGGACGCGTAGACTGGCGAGCGATGAGTGTGCTGGAGCCCCAGGGCGCGGTCACCAGCCTGCCGATAGAGTCCGAGAAGCGGCTGATGCTGTTCGGCGGCCGCGCGACTCCGCAGCTCGCGCTCAACATCGCCGGTAAGCTCGGCGTCGAGCTCAGTCCGACGACGCTAAAGACGTTCTCCAACGGTGAGGTCTACTGCCGCTACGAGGAGTCGATCCGCGGCGCCGACGTGTTCATCGTGCAGTCGACCTGCGGCAACGCGCAGGAGGGTCTGACCGCGAACGACGCGTTGATGGAACTGCTGGTGATGATCGACGCCGCGGTCGGCGCATCGGCTCACCGCGTGATCGCCGTCGTGCCGTGGTTCGGGTATTCGCGCCAGGACAAGAAGTCGGCGCCGCGCGAGCCGATCAGCGCGCGCCTTGTCGCGCGCATGCTGGAGTCCGCCGGGGCCGACCGTGTGCTGACGATGGACCTCCACGCCGGCCAGGTCCAGGGCTTCTTCAGCAAGCCGCTCGACCACATGACGGCCCGCTTCATCCTGGCCCAGCACTTCATCGATCTGCACCTCGAGGACGTCGTGGTCGTCGCGCCCGACGTCGGCCGCGCCAAGCTGGCGCAGAAGTTCGCCGAGAAGGTCGGCGCCGACCTCGCCGTGCTGACCAAGGAGCGCCCGGCGCAGCAGGTCGCGGAGATCGGCTACGTGATCGGCGAGGTCGCCGGTAAGACGGCGGTCATCATCGACGACATCATCGACACCGCCGGAACGCTCTGCGCCGCCGCCCAGACGCTGCTCGAACAGGGGGCCAAGAGCGTCTTCGCCGCCGCCACGCACGGCGTCTTCTCCGGCCCGGCCTACGAGAACCTGTCCAGCACGCCGTTTGAGCGGGTGGTCGTCACCGACACCGTCGCGATCCCGCCCGGCGCGCCCGAGAACGTGTTCGTGCTGCCCTGCGCGGAGCTGCTGACCGACTCGATCCGGCGGATCTTCACCGACGGCTCGGTCAGCGAGGTGTTCGGCGGCGAGAACCAGCTGTTCTAGTGGCCACCAGCCGACGTTGACCGCGCCGCTCGGCGTCCTCGTCGACCGTCTCGCGCTCAGCGACGAGGAGGCGCTTGCGATCTTCGAGGTGGACGCGCTCGGCGCGATCTCGGGCGATCTGGGGCACCGCCCCGAGCTCGAGATCCTCGACGCGCTGACGGCCGAGGCGGCGGAGCGGATCGGCGCCGGGGCGCTCGCGCGCTGGCTGCGCGCCGGGCCCGCGGGCGGCGCGCCGCTCGACCTGCTGCTCGCCGGCGACTTCGGGGCGTTCGAGGACGCGCTCGCGGGGCGAGTCGCGGAGGCCGACGCGTGACGCGACGACGGCTACGGCT
>JBEKBL010000221.1:0-4073 GCA_050015415.1 Solirubrobacteraceae bacterium | reverse complement strand
GCCGATCAGGATCGTGCCGTCGGTGATTTCCTCGAGGCCGGCCACCATCCGCAGCGCGGTCGTCTTCCCGCAGCCTGACGGCCCGACGAAGACCATGAACTCGCCCTCACCAATCGCGAGATCCAGGTCGATCACGGCGCGCGTGCCGTCCCCGTACACCTTGGAGACGCCCTCGAAGTGAATCTCAGCCATCAGCCCTTCAGCGCTCCACTCAGGCCGGTTCCGCGCAGGAACCCGCGCTGGAAGATCAGGAAGCCGACGATCGGGACCAGAGCCGACAGCGCCAGTGCCGCGAGGAAGTCACCAAGTGGCGTGAAGGCCGCGATTTGGGGCAGGCGCACCGCCACCGTTTGCAGGTTCGCGTTCGTGTCGCCGAGCACCAGCAGCGGCCACAGATAGTCCTTGAACGACGCCAGGATGGCAAAGATCGAGACAACGCCGAGGATCGGCCGCGACATCGGTAACACGATGGAGAAGAACAGGCGGAAAGGACCGCAGCCGTCGATGCGCGCCGCCTCGAAAATCTCACGCGGCAGGTTGTCGAAGAAGCGCTTCATCAGTACGACATTGAACGCACTCGCCGATTCGGGCAGCCAGATCGCGAAGTAGTTGCCGGCGAAGGAATGGTGGATGAACGGCGGGTCCACGACCTCGACGTAGAGCGGCACGAGCAGCACGACCGCCGGGACGAACAGGGTCGTCAGCAGCGCCGCCATGATGACCTTCCCGAACCTCGGCTGAAGGACCGAAAGCGCGTACGCGCCAGTCGTCGCGATGAAGATCGCGCTGATCCACGAGCCGATCGCCACCACGACCGTGTTCTTCAGATACAGGCCGACATCGATGTTGTTCCAGGCGTCGGTCAGGTTGCTCCAGGCAATGCCGTGCGGGAAGAGCGACATCGGCGACACGATCGTGTCTTGCGTCGTCGTAATCGCCGACTTGAAAAGCCAGAGGATCGGCCCGAGGCCCACGATCAGGAGCAGAATCAAGAGCAGCATTTGTGCCCCCCCGAGTCCCCACTTGACGCTCGACCGGTGCCAGTCGTCGTCGAGCACCAGCCCCTGCTGGCGTGCCTCGTACGCGCGATGTCTGCGACGGAACGAGCGCACGGTCATGACGTGCTCCAGGCACGCGTTGCGCGCAGATAGATGAGCGAGAACACTGCGAGGAACGCCACCAGCATCAGACTGAGCGCCGCCGCTTCGCCGTACGCGGCGCCAATTGAGTTGCCGAACGCGTAGTCATAGATCAGCAGCAGCACGGTCAGGGTCGAGTTCGCGGGGCCGCCCTGGGTGAAGAGCCACGGCTCGATGAACACCTGCGCGGTGCCAATGATCTGCAGGATCATCGTGATCAGGAGGATCGTGCGGAGCTGAGGCAGCGTGACATGCCAAAGCTTCTTCCAAAGCCCGGCACCGTCGACGGACGCGGCCTCATAGAGCTCACGATTCACGCCAGTGAGCGCTGCAAGGTAGATGATCACCGCGCTGCCGGCGTTCGCCCACGTCGAATAGAGGACAAGCGAGGGTATCGCCTCTGACGTCGATTGGATCCACTCTTGTGGACGGATGCCGACCCAGCCAAGGATCGTGTTGAAGACGCCTATCCCTCCCGAGTCACCGTAGAACGTCTTCCACAACAGCACCCCGACAACCGGCGGAATCACAACCGGCAGGTAGGCGAGCGCGCTGTACAGACCGCGCCGCTTGCGTACCTCGCTGATCAGCACCGAGATAATCAGCGGGATCGGGTAGCCGAAGACGAGGGCGAGTCCGGCGAACTCCGCGGTGTTCTTGACAGCAATCAGGAACAACGGGTCGTGGATGACCTCGGAAAAGTTCGCGAGCCCCACCCACTTTGCCGGCTGGACGAGGTTGGTGAACTGCAGCGACATCATCACCAGCCGGACGATCGGATACCACGAGAACAGGCCGAAGACCAAGAGCAAAGGCAGCAGGAAGAGGAACTTCGAGAGCCCGCCCCGCCGCACCCAAGTCGCGGGCGTGCGCCTTACCTTCTCGCGCCTCGGATCGGCGGCCGCCGGTTTAGACGCTGTACTCACGGCGTCTCCTCGAGCTCGGCCGTAATGTGTTGTCTGGGTGTCATCGGCTGTTTGGGTCGCAATGGGGCCTGCGGCCGGGCGGTCACGCTACTGCTAGCGCGACCAACCCGCGGCCGCCGGTCCGTCGCGTCATTCGGATGCCGGCCCGGGTGGTCGAGCTAATTGCTAGCACGACCACCCGCGACCGGCAAGCGAGCGTCTACGACGACGCGTATGCCTGCGCAATCGAGGCCTGTCCGACGGGGTTAGCCGCCTGGAGCAGGGCCGGGATGTTTGCGTTCTGGTTGGTCAGGACGTCCTCCACGACCGAGTCGAGGTCGCCGTAGATCGCCTGCGTCGCCGCCTCAGGCTCCGGCACCAAGTTGTCCTTGAGGATGGCCTTGTTGAACGGCGCGAACGCCGTCTCCGGAACGTTGATGTACGGCGCTTCCCACTTCAGATCCTGGTTGTAGATCTTCCGGCTGAAGACCGGGAACGTCGGCACACCAACCGGCTGGTTGTCGTCGTCGAGCGACTTCGCGTTGCGAATCGCCCCTGCCTTGGTCACAAGCGGCGAGATGTAGTAGAAGTTGATCCACTTCACCGCCGCCGCGACCTGCGCCTTTGAAGCAAACGGCGTGACAGCCGCAAGCGTCCCACCACCGAGCTCGCCAGGAGTGCTGGCACCTGGACCGCTGCTCTGCTGCGGCAGCGCAGCCAGACCGTAGATACCGGCCGGGACGTTAAAGCCCTGGACCATGTTCGTGTACACGTCGGAACCACTGATGAACATGCCGATCTCACCAGCCGCGAAGGCCTGGTTGCTGGTCCCCCAACTGAGGTTGAAGTTGGTCCCCATAACGTTGTCATTCCAACGCAGGTCGTGGTCGAAGTTAAGAGCAGCGACTGCTCCTGGGTTGTCAAACGTCGCCTTGGCGTTTGCGCCGATGCCCGTCTCCATGCGACCACCGAACGCGTCGGTCATCGTCGTCAGGATCCAGCCAGCGGTGTTGTCATTCGCACCCATGACCGAGAAGCCGGCCACCTGCGCGTCGTGGAGTACGATCGCCTTCGCATCGCTCTCGACCTGTGCCCACGTCGTCGGCGGGTCATTCGGGTTGAGGCCCGCGTTCGCAAAGAGGTTGCGGTTGTACTGGAGCCCCTGCGCATACGCCGCTACGGGAATCGCGACAATCTGACCCTTCGCATCGGTCCCCTCGGCGATCGCCGCCTTGTCGAAGTCCTTGGACCACGAGTAGGTGTCCACGTACTTCGTCAGGTTGGCGAGCTGTCCAGCATCACCAAGCGAATCACCATCCGTGAACGGAACTGTGAACACGGTCGGCAGCGTCTTCGCGGCGAGCTCCGCGGCAAACGTCGGAGCGGTCCAGTCGTACTGAACCGACGTGACATTGATCCCCGGATTCGCGGCCTCGAACTGCTTTACCTGGGTGTTGAACTGCCTCGTCGCCGCGGGCGTGGCGCCCGGGACCAGCGACGCAACGGTGATGCTCACGGACGAACTCGCCGACGCAGTCGACGCCGCGCCGACAGCCACCGCGACAGCCAAACTCATCGCTACGACTGCCGTGCCGATGCGAATGGGCGTCATCTGCCTGATCTTGAAACTCATTGTCCTTCCTCTCGCCCTGACGCTACGTTTCATTGCCCTCCCTCTCCTTCTCCTGATGGGTGTTGTGCTCGGTAAGGCTCGACTCCATGTCCGACGGAGTCCCATTTGCGGCCTGACCCAGCCAGACCGCGGTGTCCTGCGGCAGCGCGTCACCGACTAGCGCGGCGCTCCCCAGGAGGACATCGGCCCCGGCGGGAAGTTCAACCGGCTGCGGACCGAAGTTCACGATGCAGAGGAACCGATCGCCGCGCGCGAACGCGATCACGGCGTCGCCGTACTCGAGCCAGAGCAGCTCGGAGCCGACGCCCCACGGGGCCTCACGGCGGAGGCGAAGCCCCGCGCGGTAGAGGTTGAGCATCGAGGCCGGGCCGTCAGTCTGGGCCTCGACTGAGAGCG
>JBEKBL010000220.1:0-4074 GCA_050015415.1 Solirubrobacteraceae bacterium | reverse complement strand
ACATGTGCTCGCTGGTCAACGCCAAATCGGGCGGCTGCGCCGAGGATTGTGGCTTCTGCGCACAATCAAGCCACGCGGAGGCCGACACGCCGATGCACGCGATGATGGAGCCCGAGCAAATGCTCGCCCATGCGTACGCCGCGGAGGCCGCGGGGGCCCACCGGTTCTGCATGGTGGCTCAGGGCCAGGGCCTCTCCAAGCGCGACTTCGAAAAGGTCCTTGAAGGCGCGCGACTCGTCGCCGAGCACACAAGCCTCAAACGTTGCGCGTCGATCGGGCACATGTCGGTCGCGCGCGCGACGCAGCTGAGAGACGCCGGGATTCAACGCGTCCATCACAACGTCGAAAGCTCATCGAGCTTCTATCCCGAGGTGTCAGAGACGGTGCGCTACGAAGGCCGTCTGCGCACGATCGCCGCCGTCAAGGAGGCCGGCCTCGAGACGTGCGTCGGAGGAATCCTCAATCTTGGGGAGACCGAGGAGCAGCGCGTCGAGATGGCGTTCGAGCTCGCCGGGATCAATCCGACCAGCGTGCCGATCAACCTGCTGATCCCGCGACCCGGCACGAAGTTTGGCGAGCGCACGGTGATGGAGCCGTGGGAGGCTGTGAAGTGGGTCGCGATCTTCCGCCTGATCCTCCCTGACGCGCTGTTCCGCCTGTGCGGCGGGCGGATCGAGAACCTCGGTGAGCTGCAGCCGCTCGCGGTGAAGGCCGGGCTCAACGGCGTGATGATGGGCAATTTCCTCACAGCGCTCGGCGCGACCCCGGAGGAGGACCGCGCGATGTTCGAGCAGCTGGGCCTCAACGTCGCCCGCCAGCCCGACAACGGCAGCAATCCGCGACCGGACAACCGCTCCGGCTGGCTCGATGGTGAGACTCCCGACTTGATCGACGAGCATCTCGCGCTGAACGCGCCGGCAGGCCTCGACGTACGCCTATGGGATCCCTCGACACAGCTGCACTACCGCAGCAAGGGGAAGGCGCGAGGCAAGCGTGCCTCGGAACATTCGCGTGCGACGGAACCGGCGCTGTGAATGACATCGAGGTTGCGCTGGAGGAGCTCACGCGGCTCGGTCTGCACCGCTCGACAAGGCTGATCAGCGGCCCCCAGGGTCCGCAGGTCCGGCTGGACGGCCAGCCTGTGCTCCTGTTCTGCTCGAACAACTACCTCGGCCTCGCAGAGCATCCGCGGGTCCGCGAGGCCGCAGCCGATGCGGCGATGCGCTGGGGGGTCGGCGCAGGAGCGTCGCGTCTCGTTTCCGGCACGATGACGATCCACGAGACGCTCGAGCAGCGACTCGCCGCATTCGAGGGGAGTGAGAGCTGCGTGCTATTCGGCTCGGGCTACCTCGCGAACATCGGGGTTATCGGCGCTCTCACGAGCCTGCCGGCGGAAGGCGCGAACGGCAACGCCGACGCACGCGGCGAGCGCGTCGTGTTCTCGGATGCCCTCAACCATGCCTCGATTGTCGACGGCTGCCGTCTCGCCAGGGCGCGGACGTTCGTCTATGAGCACTGCGACGTCGAGCACCTCGCGTGGGGCTTGCGCGACGCGCCGGCGGGAAGCGTGATCGTCACCGACTCCGTCTTCTCGATGGACGGCGACATCGCACCGCTCGTCGAGATCGTCGAGCTCGCCGAACGCCACGGCGCGCGCGTGGTCGTCGGCACGCTCGGCAAGGCGCTCGGCTCATATGGCGCGTACGCGTGCGCCTCGAGCACGACCGTCGAGTACCTCGTGAACTCGGCGCGAACGCTGATTTTCTCCACGGCCCCGCCACCACCCGCGGTCGCGGGCGCTCTGGCAGCGCTGGAATTGCTCAGCGAGCAGCCGCGCCGCGTCGAGAAGCTGCGGGCAAACAGTGCACTGATGCGGTCCGCGTTAGCGTGCGCCGGGATTTCGCCACCCGATGGCGAGACACAGATCGTCCCGCTGATCGTCGGCGACGCGGCCAAGGCGGTCGAGCTTTGCGCCGCGGCGCTGAGTCGCGGCGTCTTTGCCCAGGCGATCCGGCCCCCGACGGTGGCGCCACGCAGCTCGAGGCTGCGATTGACGCTGATGGCTTCGCATACGGAGAGCGAGATCAGCCGCGCTGCCGGGGCGATCGCCGCCGCAGCCAGAGACACCGGCACGAGCTTCGAAGGAGATGCGCGGGCCGCGGGCGAAGGGCTCGCAGAAGCCATCGGGCCTGTCGCCTGGTGAAGCCGGCCGTGGAACCAACCGGCTGACGCGTGCCGCGCGGGTGCTTCGTCACGGCGACCGATACGGGCGTCGGCAAGACGATCCTGGCAGCCGTGATCACGAGCGGTCTGGCGAGCGCCGGCGTCGCCGTCAAGGCGCGCAAGCCGATCGCGACCGGCATCAGCCGGCAGGGAAGAGCGGCGGGCGATCGTCTCGGCGAGCTCGACGATCACGAGTTGCTCGCGGTGGTCAGCGGCGAGCGGGCCGAGCAGGTCTCCTATGCTCAATTCGAGCCCGCTGTCTCGCCGCATCTCGCGGCGCAACTGAGCGGGACGCCGATCGATGTGCCGGCGATCATCGAAGAGCTGCGTAGCGCAGCGGCGAGCGGCGAGGCTCTGATCGTCGAGGGGGTCGGAGGCCTGCTCGTGCCGCTGGCGCCGGGGTGGGACGTACGCGGATTGGCGGCTGCGCTTGGCTTCCCGGTCTTGATCGCCGCGCGACCCGGCCTCGGCACGATCAACCACACGCTGCTGACACTCGAAACAGCCCGCCGTTCGGCGCTGGACGTGCGCGCGGTCGTGCTGACGCCATGGCCGGACGAGCCGGATGAGGTGGAGCGCTCCAATCGCGCCACCATCGCCCGCCTGGGGCGGGTCGAGGTAGCGACGCTGCCGTGGCTGCCTTTCGTGACCCGCGCAAGCCTCGCGGAGGCCGCGGATGGCCTCGACTACGAGCGGTGGCTCGCCTGAGTCAATCCTCGTATGGGGAGAAGTCGCGCTTGCGCGCGCCGCACACCGGACAGAACCAAGTCTCGGGGATATCCGCGAAACTGGTGCCGGGAGGGATGCCACCATCCGGGTCGCCGTCCGCGGGATCGTAGATGTAGCCGCAGGACTCGCACATCCAGCGGTCGGTTGCTACCTCGGTCATCCGCGGAAAGCTTAGGCTCTATCTAGGGTTGGAGCGGCGCTGCCTCCTCGTCGCGGATCACGTGTAGCGTGGCGTTGATCAGCGCGAGGTGGGTGAAGGCCTGCGGGAAATTGCCGAGGTGTCGGCCGCTGTTGGCGTCGAGCTCCTCCGCGAAGAGGTCGAGCGGTGAGGCGAGCGCAAGCAACCGCTCGCAGAGTGCCCGCCCGCGGCGGCGCTCGCCGATTTCGAGCAGCGCCGAGACGAGCCAGAACGAGCAGATCAGGAACGTGCCCTCCTCCGTCCCGCCCAGGCCATCGTCCGTCTTGTCCGTGCGGTAGCGCAGGACGAGTCCCTGCTCCGTGAGCTCCTCCTCGATCGCCAGCACCGTCGCGCGGACGCGCGGATCCTCACCGGGGAGGAAGCGCACGAGCGGGATCAGCAGGTTGGAGGCATCGAGCGCAACCGTGTCGTAGTGCTGGACGAACACGCCGCGCTCGTCGACACCGCGGTCGCAGATGTCAGCGTGGATCTCGTTGGCGACCTCGCGCCAGCGATCGGCGACCGAATCGCGACCGCGGCGGGCCGCGAGCCGGGCACCGCGGTCGAGCGCCACCCAGCACATCAGCTTCGAGGACACGTAGTGAAGGCGCTCGCCGCGCGACTCCCAGATGCCGTGGTCGGCCTCGCGCCAGACCGCAGCAGCACGCTCGGCCTGCGCTTCGATTACCGGCCACAAGCGCGGCGAAGTGTGTCCGTACTGCTTGGTGTGCACGTACAACGAGTCGAGAACGGCGCCGAAGACGTCGTTCTGACGCTGTTCGTAGGCGGCGTTGCCGATCCGAACCGGGCGCGAGCCCTCGTAGCCGGTCAGATGATCGAGGGTCTGCTCTGGTAGGTCCCGCTCGCCGCCGATCCCGTACATGATCTGGAGCGAGCCGTCGGAGTTACGCTCGAGGTCGGCGACGTACTGGATGAAGTCGTCG
>JBEKBL010000219.1:0-4079 GCA_050015415.1 Solirubrobacteraceae bacterium | reverse complement strand
CTGGGCGAGCAGCAACTCGCGGTCGGCGAGCATCTCGATGTAGGCCTGCCCCATCGACTCCAGCCGCTCCATCGGTGTCGCGCCGGTTGCTGCAGCGGTAAACGTATCGAGCGTCCGTTCAAAACAGCGCTCGCAACACGCCACGAACAGCTGCTTCTTCGTCCCGTAAAGACGGAAGAGATAGGCGTGCGAGATGCCGGCGCGCTGGGCGATCGCCTCCGTTGAGGTGCCGTGGAGCCCTGCGACGGCGAATTCTGTGATCGCCGCCGCGAGAAGCTCGGTGCGGCGCTTTGCGGCGGTGCTGCGAGGGGCGGGCGCGGTCATGTACCAATTGTAAGTGATGACTCACAATGGCGGCACGCACCGCTGCTCATTCAGGCAGCTCGCGCCAGACCTCGACAGAGACCTCCTCGACCGGCAGCGGGATCGGCGGCTCCGGCTTTGCCGCCTTGACCCAGACCGCATCGGCACCGAAGTCCTCGATGATCCGGTCGGCCACGACGGTGCAGAGACGCTCCAGCGTTTTGTAGTTGCGCTGCTGCGCGACAAGCGCCACGAGCTGGCAGACCTCGCCGTAGTCGATCGTGTCCTCGATCCGGTCGGTTTCCGTGGCATCGGACTCGCCGACGTCGATGCGGATGTCGAACAGCAGGCGCTGGCCGACCTCACGCTCCGCGGCGCTGACGCCCACATGGGTGAACAGCGAGAGGCCGGAGATCTCGATCGTCACGACCGTCTGCATGCCGGCGTGGGCGTCGAGATCGTCTGCGTCAGCGTCGGTGTCTAGCTCCTCGGCCTCGTCGAGCTCGTCGGCGTCTTCATCCATTGCCCGCTGACCGTAGCAGCCGCGACAGCGAGCGCGTCTGCGACCGGACCGACGTCGTGAACTCGAAACATGCTTGCGCCGCGCTCAAAAGCCATCACACAGGTCGCGATCGTTCCGGGAAGCCTGTCATCGCTCGGCTTCCCGGTCACGGCGCCAAGGAACGACTTGCGCGAGGGCCCGATCAGCACCGGCAGTCCGAGTGCGGCGATCTCCTCGAGCCGCGAGAGGAGCTCCAAATTATGCTCGACGCTCTTGCCGAAACCGATCCCGGGATCGATCGTGATTCGCTCGCGTGCGATACCCGCGGCGAGCGCGTAGGAGACCCGCTGCTCGAGAAACTCCAGCACCTGCGCGACGACATCGTCGTAGTGCACCTCGCGCTGCATCGTCCGGGGATCGCCGCGCATGTGCATCAGGCAGCAATCGACCTCGAGCTCGGCGACGAGCGCGGCGAGCTCGGGCTCGGCGCGAAAGGCCGTCACGTCGTTGACGAGGCTGGCACCGGCCGCGACCGCAGCGCGAGCCACCGACACCTTCGATGTGTCGATCGATACAGCCGCGCGCAGGCCGGCGGCGCGCAAGCCCTCAAGCACCGGCATCACGCGGCGGAGCTCCTCGACCGCAGAGACAGGCTCGGCGCCGGGGCGCGTCGACTCGCCACCGACGTCGATATAGGCGGCTCCCTCTCGCTCGAGCTGGAGCGCGCGAGCGACGGCCGCGTTTGGCTCCATGTAGCGACCGCCGTCCGAGAACGAGTCGGGAGTCACATTCACGATCCCGACGACGCGATAGGGCTCGTTCACCACCCGATCGTGGCAGGAAGTCGGGGAGGTGAGGCTTTCGAGCGGCGAAAGCCCGGCGAGGTCAGAGGCTGGGCTTGTCGGGCGTGCTGCTGCGGAGCTCGGCTGTTCCGCCGGCGAGGCCTGGGCGGCGGATCGGCCGCTTGGCCTCGGGTCGAGGGCGCTGCGGCTCAGTGGCGGCGTCCGCGGGCACGCGTGGAGCCGGCTCCTGCTCACTCCCGAATGCCTCCTCCTCGGTGGCACCGGCCACCAGCGCCTCGAACTGTTCCTTCTCGATCGTCTCGCGGCGCAGCAGGATGTCCGAGATCGTGTCGAGGCGCTCGCGATGGTCGGTGAGGAGTTTCGTCGCGCGCGTGTGGGCGCCCTCGATGATGCGTCGCACCTCGTCGTCGATCTGGAGCGCGATCTCGTCGGAGTAGTCCGGCTCGGTCGAGAACTCGCGGCCGAGGAACGGCTGGCCGTGGTCGTGGCCAAAGACGCGTGGGCCGAGCTTCTCGCTCATGCCAAAGCGCATCACCATCTGCTTCGCGGTCGCGGTGACCTTCTCGAGGTCGTTCGACGCCCCAGTCGTGATCTCACCGAAGACGATCTCCTCGGCAGCGCGGCCACCAAGCGTCATCGCCATCGTGTCCAGAAGCTCGGCGCGCGTCGTGAGGAAGCGGTCCTCGCTCGGCATCGAGATCGTGTAGCCGAGGGCGCGTCCACGGGAGACCACCGAAATCTTGTGCACCGGGTCCGCGAACTCGAGGTAGTGACCGACGATCGCGTGGCCCATCTCGTGGAAGGCCGTGATAAGCCGCTCCCGCTCGCTCATCACGCGCGTCTTCTTCTCTGGACCGGCGACGACGCGCAGGATCCCCTCCTCGAGCTCGGCCTGGGTGATCTCGCGCTTGCCGCCCCGCGCGGCGAACAGGGCGGCCTCGTTGATCAGGTTCGAGAGATCGGCACCCGTGAAACCCGGGGTCTGGCCGGCGAGGGCGTCGATGTCGATCGACTTGGCGAGCGGCTTGCCGCGCGTGTGCACCTCGAGGATCTTTGCGCGACCCTTGCGATCCGGGCGATCGACTGCGATCTGGCGATCGAAGCGGCCGGGACGCAGCAGCGCCGGATCCAGGATGTCGGGTCGGTTGGTGGCGGCGATCATGATGATGTTGTCCTTCGCCTCGAAGCCGTCCATCTCGACGAGCAGCTGGTTGAGCGTCTGCTCGCGCTCGTCGTGCCCGCCGCCGAGGCCGGCGCCGCGGTGGCGGCCGACCGCGTCGATCTCGTCCATGAAGATGATGCACGGGCTGTTCTGCTTTGCCTGCTCGAACAGGTCGCGGACGCGCGAGGCGCCGACGCCGACGAACATCTCGACGAAGTCCGAGCCGGAGATCGAGAAGAACGGCACGCCCGCCTCACCGGCGACCGCGCGCGCAAGCAGCGTCTTGCCGGTGCCTGGCGGCCCGTAGAGCAGCACCCCGGTTGGTATTCGGGCGCCCAGCGCCTGGAACTTCTTCGGGTTCTCGAGAAAGTCCTTGATCTCGTAGAGCTCCTCGACCGCCTCGTCGACCCCGGCGACGTCGCGGAAGGTGATCTTCGGCGAGTCGGCAGAAAGGCGTTTGGCGCGCGACTTGCCGAACGACATGACCTTCGTGCCGCCACCCTGGAGGTTGTTCATCACCAGGAACCAGAGCCCGAAGAAGATGATGAACGGCAGGATCGAGATCAGCAGCGACGGCCACTCGCTGCTGCTCGTGGCGTCGATGTTGTACGCAGTCCTGCCGGGCGTCGATGCGTTGAGCCTGTCGACCGTCGAGATGATCGAGTTGACCTGGTTGGCTCCGACGAAGCCGACCGAGTAGCTCTTGCCGCCGAAGTACTGGTGGTAGAAGGTGAAGTCGATTTCGTTGGAGTTCGGCTTGACCGTCAGCGTCTTGACCTGACCCTGGGGAAGGTAGGTCTGCGTCAGCGTCTGGTAGGTGGGAACCGGCGCACCGGAGTTCGACCCGGGGATCAGCCGCGTGACGAAGAACGCCAGCAGCAGCACGATCAGGATCGGGAAGAGGGCTCCTCTGAAAACGCGGTTCATAGCGGGCTCCCTGCCGGCTTCGTAAGGTTTGGAGGCTGGGCGGCCAAGGCCCTCAAGGGTACCATGGCGCCTAGGGCGCACCCGGCGCCTCGTCGCGGCGATCGCAGGTCAGTTATCGGCCAGAGCAGCCACAAATGGAAGGTTGCGATAGCGCTCCGCGTAGTCGAGGCCGTAGCCGACGGCAAAGCGGTTATCGATCTCGAAGCCGACGTAGCGCGTCGGCAGATCGACCTTGCGACGTTCGGGCTTCGTCAGCAGCGCGCAGACCTCGACGCTGGCCGGGTCGCGCGCGCCGAGGCTGCGCAGCAGGTACTGCAACGTCAGCCCCGAATCGACGATGTCTTCGACGATCAGCACGTGGCGCCCCTCGATCGGCGCATCG
>JBEKBL010000218.1:0-4079 GCA_050015415.1 Solirubrobacteraceae bacterium | reverse complement strand
CGCACACCGCCCGAAAGCCGGCGCTCTTCCAGGTCGGCGGTTTCTCATAGCGCTTCGCTTTCGCGCCGCGAGAGCCCTTGCCGCCGGACGCGCGGCCCGTGCTGCCGCCGCGTCCGCCGCCACCACCCTTTTCGGACTTCGTTGGCTTGCGACCGGTCCGGCCGCGCGCCTCGATGATTCCCGCGGCATTACCGCGGTGCTTGGTCGAGCGTCGGCGCTTGGTTGTGCGGGGCACGCCTAGAAGGTTAATGCGTTCTCGGCCAGCTGGCGGGCCGGATCGAAGCCGCGCAATTCGAGGCCCACCGGAAAGCCTGCGAGCGCGGTCTGCGGAACGAGCCCCACGATCTCCGCCGCGCTGACCGGCGCGTGCTTCGCGACGCGCTCGACGATCGCCGCGAGCGTGATCGCGAACGGATCTTCGACGTTGATCGAGACCTGCGCCACGCCGCCCCTGGAAGCGAGGGCGACGCCGATCGCCGCGAGTAGTCCAGGCTGACGGACATGGCCGGCAACCCGCTTGGCCGTCTCGAGGTCCGCCGGGGGCGCCAGCTCGACATTGAACGCGACGAGCGGCGCGCGCGCTGCGACCAGCGTGGCCCCGGCCGTCGGGTGCAGGCGGCGCGGCCCGAAATCGGGCGTCAGCTCACCGGATGCGATCCGCTCAGCGAGCGCTTGGCGACCGCCGCGGCGCAATTCGGCGCGTGTCCGGCCACCTCCGAGCGCCCCGTAGAGGAAGACCGGTACCCCGAGCTCGCTCGCGATCAGCTCGGCCGTCACCAGCGCCTCGGCGCAGGCAGCGCCGCGAAGCTTGGGGTCAAAGAACACGACCGGCGCCACGTCAACCGCCCCAACGTGCGGATGCACCCCCCGCTCACGGCCGAGGTCGACCCGCGCAACCGTCTCGCGCGCCCCGGCAAGCAGCGCACGCGAAAGGTGTGCCGGCACTCCAGCGAGCGTGAAGACGGCCCGGTGGTGGTCGCCGTCGGCATGGCGATCGAGAAGTTGCGCGTCGGTGGCAAACGCGGCGCCGATCGCATCGAGCACGCCAACGTCGCGGCCCTCGGAGACGTTGGGCGCAGCCACGAGCGGCATCACGACATCCACGGTCGGGAAGATAAGGCCCCGAGCGCTCTAGACTTCCGCTCCCCGCCGGAGTAGCTCAGTCGGTTAGAGCAGCGGAATCATAATCCGCGTGTCGGGGGTTCGAGTCCCTCCTCCGGCATCGCGAAGTAGCCTCAGAATCGCCAGTGTTTACTGGCGTTTTGGGCGATCTGAGGCGCCCTGGCGCGACCGCCACGAACGGCCGCAAACCGCTCGGATCCTGACAATTGTTTGCACTTTGTTTGCACTTTTGCCGCTTCGGGATTGGCTGCGGTCGTCTGCGGCGAGTGGCGGCGATCGATCGATCGATGCAAGTCCCGGTCGATCCGCCGTCAATAACGCGTCGCCCTCATCGAGCGCTGTTGCGCGCGGCGAGGTAGGTGTTCAGCCGATCCGCCGCCCCCTCCGGGCCGGCGGGCTGGGGCAGCAGTTTCACGTAGCGCTCGGTGGCTTGGAGTGAGCTGTGGCCCATGTACTCCATGAGTTCCCGCAGCGTGTAGCCCGCCGCCATGAGGAAGCTGGCGTAGGTGTGGCGGCATTCGTGTAGGCCGATCGGGTCGAGCGCAAGCGCATGCTTTTGTTTCTTCGCCTCGGCGACAGCGTCGCTCCATGCCTTCGTCGCGCGCGGGATCAGGCGCCCGGACGTCAGAGAGAGGCGATCCAGCACGCGTCCGTTTTCGGGGCGTCCTTGTAGCTCGGCCGCGCGGTCCAGGATCGGTGAGAGCGGTGCCGCGATCGGGAGCCGACGGTTGGTGCCGGCCTGGCTCTTTGACTTGCGCACGATGAGCCAGAGTTGGCCGAGCTCGACGTCCTGCCATTGGAGGCGGTCTATCTCGCTGCGGCGCAGACCGGCGTAGAACGCGAGCGCGAACGGGACACGGTCCTGCGCGGAGAGCGGTTCCAGCAGCGTTGCGGCCTCCTCGGCTGTTGCAACGCGCTCGCGTGGAACCTCATCGACCGGCGGCATCTCGACGCCGATCGTCGGGTTCTGCTCGACGAGGCGACGGGTCGGCCTGGACGCCCAGCCGTAGATCGCGCGCGCGACCGCGAGATGGTTCGCGATGCGCGAGCGCGACAGGCCGTCGCGGGAGAGCCGGTCGACGAAGAGCTGCCACTCTCGCGGGCTGACTTCGCCGGCCGGACGCGCGCCGAACTCCGGTAGCAGGACTTTGCGAAGCGAGCGGTCGTAGCCATCAAGCGTGGTGTCGGCGTAGGCGCGACGGTTGCCCCGGCGCTTGCCGATGTGTCCTTGCGCAACGCCCTCCCACCATTGATCGGCCAGATCCTTGAAGGTCGGGCCGGCGACCGCCCGTTCGAGAAGGAGCGCCTGCGCATCCTCTCCCGCGCCTGCGAGCCACGAGAGTGCCTCGTTGATGTCGCGGTAGCTGCGGCTGGTGATGATCTTGCCGCTGACGGGATGGCGTCGGCTCGCGCGATAGGCCGGGTTGCAGCGGCATCGCTCGCCGGCGTCGTCGACTCGCGGGCAGCCCTTGCGATGACGGACGTACACCCCGGGGTGTTTGGTGCGCTGCCAGCTCGCGGCAGCGGCGCTCGTCGTCGGGTTGTAGAGGTGCTCCACCATGTGCTCGTCGCTGTGTGCGCGGAAGCTAGCGCCCGGATGCGTCGCGTCTCTCCCGTCGTGCGGGCATCGCTCAACACATACCGGCGAAGTGGTGCGCGTGCTCATCGCACCAGCGCTCGAGCTCGCGCAGCGGGACGAGCACGAGCTGTCCGCACGGGACAAGTTTGATCACGGGCTGGACGCGGCGCTCGAAGGTGTCGACGCTCATTCCCAAGCTTGCCGCGGCCTCTTTGCGGGTGACGAGGTAGCGCGGCACTGCCTGGAGCGGCCGCGCCGTCGGACGTCTCACCGGAGCGACGATCGTCGTCGTCTGCTCATTGGCCGTACGCGCCGCTTTCGGCCCGGCAACCTTCGAGGCGCGGGTTCGCGCAGGACGACCTGCGGGAGCTGGCACCGTCGCCTGCGGGCTCACACTGTCGAGCAAGAGCTGCAGCTGGGACGTCGGGTCAACTGTTCTGCTCCTGCGCGATGACATTTTCGCTGTGGTTCCGATGTTCGACGGTTGTGACGGGCAAAGCAAGTTAGCAAACTCCCGATGATTTTGTTATCTTGCGATACGGTGTTCACGACCGATGTCCACATGCTGCTTGGCGGTAGCCGTGAGCGAGCCTGACGAGCACGGCGCCGAGCCAGAGCTTGAGCGGGCGCTCCGCGTCTCCCAGGAGATTTGGGACGAGGCGGTAGCCGGGCACCGCTTGGCGCCGCCGGACGCCGGCTTCAGCGATCGGCTCGACAGGCTTGCAGTCGCTGCGGGTAACCAGGCTCAGCTATGTCGGCTGGCTCACTATGAGGGATTCAAATGGATGCCCCACACGGGGATGTCCGAACCGCCGTGGGAGCTTCACCCGGAGTCGGGACGCCGGGGACCAGTCGAGCTATGGCGCCGCTTCGACGAGGCAGTCGCCTCTTTCGCGCGCGCCGGGAGAGGTAGCAACCTGCTTGAGGTTGCCAATGCTCTCGGCCGGATCGGCGGTGCTGCAGCCGATTTGTCTGAGGCCATCGCGCGCGCGGATCGGGCAAGCGGCTTGCTGGCGCCCTCGGAGGAGGACACGCCCGAGTACTGGACTAAGGTCGTCGATCCGTGGGGCGTCGCGTCATCTGAGGCTCCCGCACCGCCTGAGAACTGACGGCATCGGGATCGCGATAGATACGAGTCGGCGCGGGATCCCATACGCCGCGACGTGTGGATCTGACTCCAATGGTCGCCTGCGCACGCGCCAAGACATCGTCCACATCTTCGTGCCGCACGCGAAACGCGCGACCCACCCGATGTGCGGGGAGCGTCCCCTGATCGATCCAGTTACGAATCGTCTGCGCGGTGACCTGAAGCCTCGCCGCAACCTGCGGCACCGTGAGGAACGACTCCCCCTCGCCAACCGCCGACCCGCCGCTGTCG
>JBEKBL010000217.1:0-4083 GCA_050015415.1 Solirubrobacteraceae bacterium | reverse complement strand
GTGCCAACCTAGGCTTTGGCGCCCGCGCGCGCCAAGCGCAGGATGAGCCCGCCAGTACGGCTCCCCCTGAGACCGTCGCAACGCTTCGGGACGGGACGACGAAGCTGGCGTTGGAGTTGACCTCGGGCGACATCGTGGTTGTTCGCGCCGGCGAGATCATCCCCGGCAACGGCACCGTGATCGAAGGCATAGCGATGGTCGAGGAGTCGGCGATCACCGGGGAGTCAGCCCCCGTGATTCGCGAATCGGGCAGCAGCGACCGCAGTGCCGTCACTGCCGGCGCACGCGTCGTCTCAGAATCGATCGTGGTGGAAATCGCCTAGTCCGTTGCGGCCCGCCGCCGCCTGCCACGGCGAGAGTGCGGTTTTGGTGCCGTGCCGCAGGCGGGGAACGCTCACGCAAGGGACGGTGTGGCGGCGCCGCTGCGAGCGCCGCCACCACCATCCACGTCTCTCCCTCGACTGTGGTGCGTACTGCCTTCGACGCTGATCGACGACCATGTCGTCGATCTGAGCGGACCGCCCCGGGGGCCATGCGAGACGCGCATGATGCGTCAAGTGAGCGACGCCGGCAAGCAGGTTCGACGACCGGTGTAGACCGAAAGGCCAGTCGCCCGAGCCGGCTTTCGCGAACCTTCACAGACCCGGCTGACCACGCCGCTAAGCTGGGTTAGATGCCAGCGCACACCAACGGCGCGAATCCCCTTACGCCGAGCGATCGCGAGATTCACTCGTGGTTGATGGACATGGACGGCGTCCTGATCCACGAGGACCGCACGATTCCAGGGGCGGCCGACTTCATCGAACGCCTGCGGGCGCTCGACCTGCCGTTCCTCGTCCTGACGAACAATTCGATCTACACGCCGCGCGACCTGGCCGCGCGCCTCGATGCGCTCGGCTTGACCGTGCCCGAGAACTCGATCTGGACCTCGGCCCTCGCGACGGCCCGCTTCCTGCGCGACCAGCGACCCGGCGGCTCGGCCTACGTGATCGGCGAGTCCGGCCTGACCACCGCGCTCCACAACGTGGGCTACACGCTCAGCGATCGAGATCCCGATTACGTGATCCTCGGCGAAACACGGACGTACAGCTTCGAGCGGATCACGAAGGCGATTCGCTTGATCATCGGCGGCGCACGGTTCATCGCAACCAACCCCGACACTGTCGGCCCGACGCCAGACGGCCCGCTACCGGCGACCGGATCGGTCGCGGCGCTGGTCTCGCGCGCCACCGGCGTCGAGCCGTACTACGTCGGCAAGCCGAACCCGCTGATGATGCGCTCCGCGCTCAACGCGATCGAAGCCCACTCGGAGCACACCGCGATGATCGGCGATCGCATGGACACCGACATCGTCGCCGGCCTCGAGGCCGGTCTCCACACGATCCTCGTGCTCACCGGCGTGAGCACTCGCGAAACAGCTGAGCGGTTTCCCTACCGCCCGTCGGCAATCGCCGACTCGGTCGCCGACCTCACGAGCGGGCTACACAGCCCCGGCGAACCAGCCCGAGCTAGAGCCAAAGCCAGGGCCTGACCGCTAACGCGGCGCCGGCGCGCAAGCCCGCGCCAGAGCGCCGGCGGCCAACGCGCAGCGGGGCGGAGCCGGCGAGCACTGCCCGCTAATTCTCGACCGTCACCAGCGTCCCGACCGGCGTGTACGGCCACACCTTCGCCGCCGCCGCGAGCGGTAGCTCGACGCAGCCGAGGCTCTGTGGCGTGCCGTAGGAACCGCGCGGGAATTCGTGGATCGCATCGCCGCCGTTGAAATAGCTGATGTAGCGGATGCCGGGGTCGTCGTAGTGTGAGCCGTCCGGGTTCGTTCCGCGCATCGTCCCGACGGGGATGTGTTCGAAGACGGCAAATGTGCCGTGTTGCGTCGGCGACTCGGGGATGCCGGTGTTTCCCGGCGATCTCAGCACGACGTGGCCGGCGCTCCACAGGGTCAACGACTCCGGGACCAGCGCGTGCACGTAGACATAGCTGTACGGCCCCGCATGCCGCTGCCCCGCGATCGCTGCGCCCAGCAGCGCGTGCCATACCTCGGGGCCTGCGATTCCGTCGACGGCGAGGCCGTGATCGTGCTCGAACATCATCACTGCGCCCTTTGTGATCTTGTTCGCCGAGCCCGCGTGCCACAGCGCCTCGAGCGGCGAAGGCGTTTTCGGATAGCGCCAGCTGAACGCCCCCGCCGGAGGGTCGACCGCGGCCGCCACCTCAGCGTCCGCCGTCAGCACGACCGGCTCGCCGGTCGGAGCCCAGTCGAGCGGAAGGTAGTCCAATCCTGCCAGCAGTTGCTGGAGGCGCAGCGTCGAGCCCCCTGCGACCGCGTAGTCGATGACTTTTGTCGGCTGGGTGCTGCCGGCAGCTGGTCCGCTCACGACGACATCTCGCGGCAGCTCAACTTGCACCGTGCTTGCTAGCGGGAAGCCCGTGCCGGCCGGGGCGAATACGAGCGTGTGACTGTCCGATTCGTGCCAGGAGCCGGCCGTCGGCGGTGACAGGCGCGGCATCGCCGACCCGAGCACGTCCGCCACCGGCGCCGAGAAGGTCAGACGGATCGCAGCGGTGGGCAGCAATGTCGCGCTCGTTGCCGGTCTCGCGACGAGCACCGGTGAGCGTGATGGGGGGAACCACGTCACATAGCTCGGCGTCCCCAAGCTCTCCCACGATCGCGCCGCGGCGCGGATCTGAATCGAGCCCGCCGCCGAGGTCTCCTTGAGCGCGAGACCGCCACGCGTCAGTCGCTGCGCAACGAGCTGCCCGCCACTCAGCGTCGCCGCCGCGGCGAGCGGTTGGTCGAAGCGCACGCGCAGTGGGATGCCCGGGGCCCGCGTCAGCCAGGGCGTTGTCACGTGCGCCACCGGCGCCCTGATCGTCAGCTGCTCGCGCCGAACGCTGCCGAGTGCCCAGCTCAACCAGCCTGGCCGGCGAACGACTACATCGACCGTCACGATCTCACCGGGTGCCAGCTTCGCCCTGGGCACAAGCAGGCCGCCGTGCTCGGCGAGCGGAATCGCCTGGCCCGACGGCCCGTACGCGCTCGCAAACTCGAGCGTTCCAGCGAAGGGCGGCAGCTCCACCCGCGCAAGCGCGGTCGAGCTCTCGCCGAGCGAGGGCGATGACCAAAGCGCCACCGCGAGCACGCCAAGCACCGCCACTGCGGCCGTCGTGGCGAATCCCAGCGCGAGCACCGACCAGCGAGATCGGAACCTTGGTGCGCCGCGCCGGCCGAGCGGACCGAGCGCCATGCACAGAGGATAGGGAGAGCACAGCGCGACCGTGGCGGGCTGCTTCCAGGCAAGGCTCCTTGCAATTGGTCCAGTAGGCCAGTTCGCGGCCGCTAACCAATGCAGACTGTTGTGTAGCGACTTGTCGAGCCAATCGGAGGCGTTCGCGTGGAGATGTTGGACACAGAAGTGCTGTCAGAGTTGAGCGCCCTGGGCGAGGACGATCTGCGTGCCCTGATCGACGTGTACTTCGAGGACGTCACGTTGCAGCGGGACCGCCTGCGAGCGGCGGTGGCCGACGGCGATGCCGAAACACTGGCGGCAGCCGCACATCGCGTCAAGGGAGCGAGCCTCAGCATTGGGGCGGCGCGGGTCGCATCGTTCGCGTCCGAACTCGAGGTCGCCGGCCGGGCGAACGACCTTGGCGGTTGCGATGACCTGCTGCGGGCGTTCGAGTCGGAGCTCGACCCGACGCGCGAAGCGCTTAACGCTGTGCTCGCAGTCGAGTTCTCCCACTGACCTGGACGTTTGTTCGTCGGCGAACGTACGAGAAGCTCCCGGCGGTGCACAGTCGAAGACTTCGGACGCCGAAATTCGACCCACCGCTTCGGCGCGCTCGCTTGCGCGCACGGCGTGGCGTCATGGCGCTTTGGCGCGGCAGCCAATCAAACGACGGCCCTGATCAAATAGCCAACAGGATCCGCTGCTAAGCGGAGGGAGCAGGATGCGCGCAAAGGTCAACGTGAAGTCAGTCGCCGGGACGGCTTTCATCGCGGCCGGGGCACTGATGGCGGACCGCTTCGCGCGCCTTCCGCTCATGGTTGTCATCTTTGCGGCGGCCGCGCTGGTCGGCGCGATC
>JBEKBL010000216.1:0-4125 GCA_050015415.1 Solirubrobacteraceae bacterium | reverse complement strand
ATCTCCGGCGCACTCTTGACGCGGCGCCGTGCGCTGAACAGGCCAGGATCCGTCGCCACCACGACGCCGGCAGCGCGCAGCCGGTCAGCCAACTCGAGCGGGAACTCCGACGGCACCGCAGCAGCGCGAACGCCAAGCGCCCGGCACGCGCGAACCGCCACCTCGAAGATCACCTCAAAACGATCCGCTCCACCGGCGAGAAGGTCATCGAGACCGAACTCCTCGAGCGGATGCAAAGCACAGCGGCGATCGAGCTCCGCAAGGCGCGGCATCTCGAGCGATCCCACAACGACATGAGGCTCACCCTCCCCCTCGACCTCCGCGTAAAGAAACGGATCGGGCACCATCAGCGAAACCTCGTGGCGCATCTCCGGCGAGCGCACCGTGTCCCCAAAGATCAAGACATCAGGCATCCGCCGCATACTCCCACAAGGGCAATCGTCAGCGACGCCGTCAGCCGCCGCGCGGAAACGACCGCTCCCACAAAAAGCGCAGCGAGCGGTTTGCCGGCCGCGTGACTGCGTTGCGCGAGATGGGAGCGTCTGTCCGGACGCCGTCGGGCCTGAGTAGTCAGAGTCGCGAGCCGGTATGACAGGCTTTGAGCGTGAAGGCAGCCGTGCTATTGGCATGCTGGATCGCGGCGCTTGCTGGAGCTGGGGCCGGCGGCTCACGTTTCGTTTCGCGGCGTCGATTAAGCCCACCGTACGCTGGCTTGTCGGTGCGCTCGCGTGCGAACTGTCTGCCACGAGACGGCCATTCGGTAGGTCCCGCCGGTCGCGACCTCGCCAACGGCACGAACCTCACCGTGAATAAAGGCGAGGTTGTCTACGTCGAGCTGATCGAGCCGGAAGAGATCGGGACGTCCCCAAGCTCGTTTCCGTGGCCGACACCAAGGTCCTCGAACACTAAGGTCCTCGTGCAGGCGCCGATCTGCAAGACCCCGCCGCTCATCACCTCAGTGGCCGTCAAGGTCACGGCATTTCGCGCCGTAGGCGCGGGCGCGGCGACCGTCACCGCGCCGCTGTCGCGCGCCTGGCAGAAGTGGCAGACCAACCCCCACCAAGTGCCACCCGACGCGCCCCAACAGCCGATCGAGTCCTTCAGCGCGAACGTAACCGTCGCGCGCAAATAACGACAGACTGCCGCTCCTACAAGAAGCAGGCGCCACCGACCCGCGGCCCGGCGTGACTGCCTCGCGCGAAACGGGAGCGTGTGGTGTCGGTGTCGCCCGTAGGATTGCCCGGATGGCTGAGCGGTTTGGCTGGGCGCGTCACCGCTCGACTTTTTGAAGGAGCACGGATGAGCTGGGACTATGGGGTCTTGGCCACGGAGGTCTACGAGTTAGACAAGCCGGTCGGCGGCTCGTTTGCCGATGTCCGGAACTACCAGCGGCTGCTGGACGGTCTCGGTGGCCGGATTCTGGAACCGGCTGTCGGTACCGGTCGAGTGTTGATTCCGTTGCTCGAGGCCGGCTTTGATGTGACCGGGTATGACAGCTCGCCGGAGATGCTCGCGGTGTGTCGGGCGCATTGTCGGGAGCGCGGGCTTGATCCGCGGCTGAGCGAGGACGACATGACGAGCTTCGTTGAGCCCGGGGCTTATGCCGCGGTAATCATCCCGGCGGGCACGCTCTCGCTGCTCGACGGGCGCGACGCTCTGCTCAAGGCGTTGGGTTGCTTTCGCGAGTGCCTGCAGCCGTCGGGAGTTCTCGCGTTTGACATCGGCGCCACCCAGCCCGAAGCAGAGCCTGACGCGATGCGATCCTGGCGATCGGATCCATTCATCTGGACCTTGCAAACGATGCATGTCGAACATGACCCGAGCACGAACCAGACCACGAGCTGGCTTCGCTATGAGAAATGGCAAGACGGAACGCTCATCGCGACCGAGCTGCAACGGCTGCGCCTCCAGCAGTGGACGATCCCTGAACTCGACGCGCTACTCCGCGAAGCCGGCTTCGCGAGCGTGCACGTCACCGCCAACCACCAGGACGACATCATGCCCGGGCCTGACAGCGCTATCTGGACCTTCCAAGCCGCAACCGCGTGACCGCCTCGCGCGGAGACTGTCGCAATCCCCGGAAGCAGCCACGCGACAACACTCGGAACACACTGCCCCTTTGCGCGAAGGCAGCACTCCAGCGACGCTTCTGCTCAGCGCTCCGTGACGACAACCGCGGCTCCGCCTCGGCGCGGATCGCCGCCGCCTGAGAACGACCCGTCCGGGTCGCGGGCCGCTGCCTGCGCCCCGCCGAAGAAGAGGTTGCGCTCGCGGAACGGCCTCACGCTGCGTCCGGCCTGTTGGAGCGCCGTCGCGTCGATCCCGGGTTCGGTGTAGACGACGCCGTCCTCGAAATGCACGCGGGGGGCGTCGATCGCCTGCTGAGCGAGCATGCCTTCGTCGACGCAGCGGATGATGGTCTGAAGGATCGCCGAGCGGATCCGGTTGGAACCGGCGCTGCCGACCGCAAGTTCGGGTATCCCGTCGCCGAGCACGATCGTCGGGGCCATCATGCTCGGCAGCCGCCGGCCGGGAGGGTAGCGGCTGCCGAGCGGGTTGAGGTCCTGCTCGCCGAGCATGTTGTTGAGGTGCACGCCGGTGCCGGGCACGATCACGCCCGATGCAGAGCCGGCCGATGACGTCGCCGAACAGGCCCAGCCATCCCGATCGAGCACTGCGATGTGCGTCGTCGAACCGAGCGGTCCGGCCCGGCCGCGCATGAAGGTGTCCACGAACCCGGGATCGTCGAGCCCTACCAGGAACTCCGCTGTGCGCTCGGTCTGGGTTCGCTCCATCACGTCGACGATCTGCGTCAGCGAGGGTGGCGCGGGGCCGCTGTCGAGCATCGCCAGAGCAAGGGAGATGAGGAGCCCGCCTGCCGCGGGCGGCGGGTTCGTCAACACCTCCCGCTCGCGATAGGACACGCGCAGCGGCTCGCGGTCGACGGCCTGGTACGCCTGCAGGTCGGCGGCGGTCACGAGCCCGCCCCGCTCGGCGAGCCAGCCGACGATGGCGGCTCCGATGTCGCCTTCGTAGAAAGGCCGCGCACCCTCTGCTCCGAGCCGCTCGAGCGCGTCGGCGAGCTCAGGCTGGCGCAGGCGGTCTCCGGCGCGCAGCAGCCGCCCGCCGGGAGCGAACAGCCCTGCCGCCTCGGCGGTGGAGCGGATGGTTGCCTCGAGGATCTCGACGACGTAGGCCTGCTGCCGGTTGAGCTCGACGCCGTCGCGGGCCAGCACCGCCGCGGGGGCGACGAGCTGCTCGAGCGGAACTCGTCCGAACCGGCGTGCGGCCTCACACACACCGGCCGGCATACCGAACGTTCCAACCGAGGCGGCGCCGATGTTGAAGGTCTGGGTCGCGTCGCCGAACGAGACGCCAACGGGGATCAGCTCGCCACGGCGGGACGCATCGCTCCCCCTTCCGGGGGCCTCGACGAAGAAGTCAAGCAGTGTCGGAGCCTGCCCGGGCGCCACAACGAGCATGTAGCCGCCAGCGCCGAGCCCCGTGAGCAGCGGCTCGCAGACGAACGACGCGAACATCGACGCGAGTGCTGCATCGACGGCATTACCGCCGGCGCGCAGAACGTCAGCACCCGCGCGGGCGCTGACTGTGTGCCCTGCGGCCACCACGCCCAGCTGTCGCGCGAGCGGGCTCACGAGAGCGGAGATCATCGCACCGCCAAGCGCGGCATCGAACGCCGCCCCGCCGCGCGCACGAGCCCGCCTGCAGGGTTCGACGACGGCTCGCGAGCGGACCCACGCGACAGCGACAGCCGCGAACCGTGAACCGCCCGACCGACACGAGCCCACGCCAGCCGCTGTGCGAGCAACCGCTCCAGCGAACAGCGACGGTGCGTTGCCGGTATCAGCTGCCGTGGGTGGCGCGGCGTGCGTTGACCGGGGACTGGCAGTAGAACGCTCCGCTGCCATTGGACCGGACCGTTACTGGGCCTGGGCAGATCTCGTAGAAGTGCCGCTTCTCGCGTTGGAGTCGCAGGCTCGTGTTGGCTGCGAGCTCGCAGGCGCCGCCGGAGCTCCCGGCCCCCGGTACCGGCTGCGCGGAGCAGATCCCCGCCCGATAGCCCGGGAAGGTACCCGACCCGCTGGCCGGCGGGTTCGGGGTGTA
>JBEKBL010000215.1:0-4156 GCA_050015415.1 Solirubrobacteraceae bacterium | reverse complement strand
GCTCGCGACGAGCTCCTCGGGCAGCGAGGCGCCATCGAGGAAGGAGTAGGCGGAGTGGCAGTGCAGCTCTGTGTACACGGCCGGGCCTACTCAACGCTGACGCAGCCAGCGTCCGCTGGCGAGATCGTGATAGACGACGACGTCGCGCCCCGCCTCGCTGACGAGTTCCCAGTAGCGCCGGCGTAGCGGCCGATCGGTCCACCAGCGGTCCTCGACGAGCCAGGATTCGCGCACATGGGCGACCCGCTGGCCGTCGACCGTCAGCGGCGTCCCGTCATCCGTGGTCCGCACACGCGCGGCACGCGCCATCGCCAGGCGCCGCTGGCCGCCTGCCTGCTTTGGCTTTGTCACGAGTCGAACGGGGTGAGCATCGCGCGCCGCTCAGGGACGCGCGATGACAGCTCGGCCCAGCAGACCCGCAGGGCAGCGTCGGCTCCCGCGGCGACGCGCATCTGGTGGATCGCCTCGCGCAGCCGGGCACGGCGGCGCTGTGCTTCCTGCCTCGCAAAGAGGGCTTGCTGATCGCCACAGGCCGCTCCAAAGCGCTCGGCGGTGAGTACGAGTGTCACTGCCGGGGCGGGCAGCAGCGCGAGTCGGGGAGTTAGCACGAGGCGCATCCGTTGCGCCTCGGCCAGGGCCTCGCGGAAGGTGACGGCGCTGCGCCAGCTGCCGCCGTCGACCAATCTGGCGCTGATCGTCGCCGCGCGCAGCGTGCGCCCTTGACGCTCGGGCTGGGCGAGCAGCCGATCGATCAGCACGCCGAGCGCGTGCTCAAGCGTCTGACCGCTGGCCGCCTCGGGCAGCTCGAAGGACTCCTCGAGAGGTTCCTCGGTAGCTCGCGGGCGAGGCTGTTCGTCCTCGCCGCAGGCCAGCAGGTGGGCCTCGATGCCGGGGCGCCCAAAGCGGTCTGCCAGGGCGGCGCGGCCCAGCGACGCGAGCTCGCCGAGCGTCGTGATACCGAGCCGCTCGAGCGTTGTGACCAGCGCCTCGGTCTGCGCGCGGTTTCGCAGCAGAGCGACCGGTTGTGGTGCGAGGTACTCACGAGCGCTGCCGCGGACGATTGTCGTGCGTCGCGGCCGTGTGAGGAGCGCGGCGGTGTGGGCGCAGAAGCGGCTCTGTGCAGCCGCGAGCCGTGCTGGGCGATCGAGCGAGCGCCTGGCCGCTGCGAGCACGAGCTCATCCGAGCCGCCATGGATTCCACGCAGCCCGTCGAGCGCAAAGAAGGCCAGCCCGGGACGGTCGGATTCGATCGCTGCGCCGATCTGCTCGAGCGTTCGCAGCGTCTTCTCCCAGCAGTCCGCGACAGCAAGAGGATCGGCGCTCACGAGCTCGAGCGCGGGGCAGCGCGCGAGCGCTTCACCGAGCTGCATGCCGCAGCGCACGCCAAATGCCTCGGCGCCTCCCGACGTCTCGCCGATCGTCCCAGCGCTGCCGCCATGCCGGCCGTCGGGAGCGATTGCCAGCGCCCGTCCGGCGAGCGCTGCCGGTCCGCCGGCGGCCACTGTCAGTTCGAAACGGGGGGCGAGGACGCAGGCGATCATACGAACAGATGTTCGCATGAGATGGCGCCTTGCGCAAGCGAGCGTTCAACGCGCCGCTCCGCCGGAGGATCAGGGACACTGAGCGGCTACATATGTGGAACCAGGCCGCGATCTACAGGCGGCGTCGGCGCACCTTCGCCGCGTCGGTCGTGCTCGTCCTGCTGCTGCTGATCATCATCATCGCCTCCGCCGGTGGTGGAGGACCAGCGAGGCGCATTGTCACAGGCGTAATCACGCTACCAGTGAGCGCGGCGCCGCTCACCTACCGTCCTGCCGCCGCGCTGCTGGCGCCGATCCTCGCAAGCGCTGCGGCTCCGATTCCCGGCCAGAGCGCCTTCACGTTGCTCGGCGGCCTCGACGCCAGCAACGACGCGACCAGCGGCGTCGCGACCGTCGACTCCGGCCAGACCAAGGTCGTCGGCGAGCTGCCGGCATCGCTGTTCGCCGCTGCCGCGGTGACGGTCGGTCACAGCGAATACCTCTTCGGCGGCGCCGCGGGAACGGCCAAAAACCCCACGCCAGAGCCCAACATCTATAGCTATGCGGTCACCGGCACAGGCACGATCGCCCAGGACGGCAAGCTTCCCACAGCGAACTACGGTCTTGGTGCCGCGGTCATCGGCCACACTGTTTATCTGGTCGGTGGCGACAGCGGATCGGCAGCGCTCGACGGGATCCTCAGCTGGACGCCAGGCGCAACAAGCCCGGTCAGCGTCGGCCAGCTGCCGGTCGCTCTGCGCTACGCAGCGGTCGCCGCCGTCGGCCAGCAGCTCGTAATCGCTGGCGGCATGCTCGCCAACGGCAGCGCGAGCGACGCGATTTTCATCTTCGATGCGGCAACGCACAAGCTGCACCCGTTGAAAGCGAAGCTGCCGGCGGGTCTTTTCTCGGCGTCGGCCGCGACGCTCGGCAATCTCGCCTATGTGCTCGGCGGAGCGAAGGTTACGGGCGTCGGATCGGCAGCCACGGTGGTCCCGGTGAGCACTATCTACTCGGTCGACCCGGCGACCGGGAAGCTGGCAACTGCCGGAAGTCTGCAATATCCGCTTGCCGAGGCATCCGCGACGGTCGTCGGGCAGACGATCTACATCGCCGGAGGTCTCAGCGACAGCAACGCGGTCTCGTATGTCGGCACGCTGACGGCGCCGCCGGCAACGACAAAAACAAAGACAAAATCCAAGACACACTGACCGATGACCGACGGCGACGACGACGACACCACACCGCCCGGCGATTCGCCCCCGCCTGAGGAGGATGGCGAGGCAACGCTTTGGGATGACCCGGGCAGCTCGCGCGACGGGGACACGCTCCCGGCCGAGGAACACGCCCCAGGCGAGGAGGAGCAGGAGCCGTCGGCGCAGGGCGACGTCGGCGACGGCCTGCCGCCGACGGGCGTGCACCAGGTCGTGTTCCGCGATGACGACGCGGACGAGGAACGCCTTGCCGGGGACATCCCATCGTTCGAGGAGTACCGCCGGCTGCGCGAGGAGGGTGCGACGGCGCGCGGCGCGGGTGGCGAGCGGGAGCCGGAGAGCGGAGCGGCCGGCGAGCCGAGCGGGGAGCAGACCGGGGCCGGCGATGCCGAGCCATCCGTTCCGAAGGACAGCCCCTTTGTTCCGCGGGACCTGGGGGCGCCTCCAGCCGACGCAGCGGATGACCTGGCCGACACGCTCGGCGACGGCGAGCTAGCCGACGACGCCTTTGGCGGGGGCGAGACACTCGATGGCGGCGAGCCGCACGAGGGCCTCCCGTTGCCCGAGGACGACGCGCCGGATGGCATGGCAGGGGAGCTCGCCTACGAGGAGGAACTCGCGCGTGAAGCTGCCGACCTCTTCCCGACGGGCTACGAGCATACGGCCGAGGAGATCCACCTGCGTCGGCTCGAGGCGCACCGACGCCACCGTCGCAACGGGCGCATTCGACTGCTGATCCTGATCGTCGTGCTGGCGCTGGTCGTCTTCGTAGTCGTTGAGGGGGTCGGTGGCGGGGGCACGCCGACGAAGCCTCCGCCGAAGGGCCCGGCAACGCCGACGTCAAGCGGCAGCGGCAGAAGCTTCCTCCAGAAGGGCCTCGATGCCGATGTCTTGCCGGCGAACCTGCTGATCTCGGATTGGGGATCGCGCAAGCTGCTCGTGATCTCACCGAAGGGCCAGATCGTCTGGCAGTACGACCAGACGAGTCCGGTCCTCAAGCCGTTCAACCCCGACTATGCGTTCTTCACGAGCTCGGGCAAACAGATCGTGATCAGCGAGGAGGGCAATGCGCGCATCGACCTGCTCACGGTCAAGAACAAGCAGATCGTCTACCACTACGGTCACTACGCCCAGCAGGGGGCGGGCAAGAACTACCTGAGCGACCCCGCGAACGCACTCGAGGAGGGCAGCGAGGTAGTGATCGGCGACGTCCGCAACTGTCGCATCGTCATCGTGAAGCCGCCGCACCACAGCGTCATCGGGAGCATCGGTCGGGCCGGCGTCTGCAAGCACGCGCCGCCGCGCGAGCTGGACAGCCCGACGAGCGCGTTCCCCTTGCGCAACGGGGGGACGATCATCACGGAGACCGGCGACGCGCACGTTGACCTGCTGAGCGCGGCGGGCACGCTCGTGCGCTCCCTG
>JBEKBL010000214.1:0-4181 GCA_050015415.1 Solirubrobacteraceae bacterium | reverse complement strand
CCGCGACCCCGAGCGCGAGCTCAGAGTCGCGCTCGAATCGCACCTGCCGGGCATCAGGCGCGCGTTCGGGGATCCCGCATCGAAGGCGACCGTGCCGAAAGCGGCGGAGGCCTGGGCGCGGCAACTCGTCCACGACGGCATCTCGCTGACCGCCGCGTTGCGCTCGTTCGAGCGCGGCCACGCGGATGCCTGGACCACGATCGCATCGACCCTCAAGGAGAGCCGCTGGGGCCTCTCGCCCGAGCACCGCGCCGACGAGCTCGAGTATGCGTCCGCCCGCCTCTTCGACTACGCAAACGCGATCACCGCGCAAGCCATATCGGCCTACATCGACGAGCAGGCAAAGCTCGAACGCCGCGACGAGTCAAGCCGTGTGCGCGCCGTCACCGGGCTTTTGCAGGGCGAGCTCGACCCGAGAATCGCGGAGCGCTCGATCGCCTACCGCCTTGACGCGATGCATATCGGCTACACACTTTGGGACGCCAGCGGAACCGACCGAGGCGACCTCGAGGCGCTCGCCTCCGAGTTGTGCAGGCGGATCGCTCCCTGGCAGCACCTCAGCGTCCGCAGCGATGACGGCTCTCTGCACGGGTGGATGTCCTGTGAGGCAAACGCGCTCCATCGCGGCCTCCACGGCTTGGAGCCGCCGCCGGGCCTCGAGGCATCATTCGGCTCTCTTCGCTGGGGGCTACCTGGATTTCGCGTCACGCACCGGGAGGCCCTCGAAGCAAAGCGCGTGGGCCGCGCGATCGAAGGTCAGGCCATCGCCAGCTACGACGATGTCGGCGTTCTTGCGCTCGCTTCCCGCGACGCCGAGCTGGCGCAGGCTTTCGTCGAAGGACACCTCGGCCCGCTCGGCACGGATGACGACACGAGCAGGCGCCTTCGCGAAACACTTCGTGTCTACCTCCAAGAGCGAGGCAGCCCGGCGGCGACCGCCGCACGGCTGCGCCTGCACCGGAACACTGTCGTCAAGCGGATCCAGCGAGTCGAAGAGTTGCTCGAGACGCCGATCGATCGCGGGAGCCTCCCGCTGCGGGTGGCGCTCGAACTGGCACGCGTCTTTCCCCGCTGACGTTAGCGCCGGGTTGGATCGCCGCGCTCAGGCGGAGGCCCGCGCGAGCCAGCGCAGGAGGATCGCGTTCACCTCGCCGGGCCTCTCCTGCGCCAGCCAGTGGGCGGCGTCCGCAATCGTGTGCGCCTCGAGCTGGGGCAGGTAGTCCTCCATGCCCACGGTCGAGCCGCGCGCAAAGAACCAGTCGTCCGCGGCGCTGATCATCAGTGCCGGTTTGTCGATCGTGAAGTCGGCGCCCTGTGCGTCTTCGAAGTTCCTGGCGAAGGCGCGGTACCAGTTGAGCCCGCCGGTGAAGCCTGTGCGTTCGTAGACATCGACGTAGAAGCGGAGCTCCTCCTCGCTGACGAGCGGGGCGCCGAGCAGCTGCGGCTCGCCGACCAGGACGCCAATCGGGGTTTCGCGGATCGCGCGTGGTGCGGCCTCGAACTCGTCCATCGTGTAGCCGCGACGGCGCAGCAGCGAGCGGAACGTGTGCTCGATGTCGCGCCCGAGGATCGCCTCTGCGACGCCCGGCTCCTGGATCGTCTGGATGTAGTGGTTGGGGCCGTAGAGGTCACTGACTTCGCGTGGCCTCTGCCACCTGAAATAGGGGGTGCAGAGGCTGCCAAGACCAGCCACACGGTCGGGGGCATAGACGCCTGAGTACCAGGCCGGCATCGAGCCCCAGTCGTGGCCGAGCCAGATCGCCTGCTCGACCGCCAGCGCGTCGAGCAGGCCGCACAGGTCGGCGACGAGGTTCTTGACGCTGTAGCTCGCGGCGTCCGGCGGCGCGTCCGTGCCTGCGTAACCGCGCTGGGACGGAACGATGACGCGAAAGCCCGCAGCCGCGATCGCGTCGACCTGCTTGCGCCACGAGAACGGGTGCTCGGGGAAGCCGTGCAGGAGGAGCACGGCCGGGCCTTCACCCTGTTCGAAGTACTCCATCGCGATCCCGTTGGTCGCGATATTTCTGGGTGCGGTGAAGTCCATCGCGCCTGTACGCCACTATCCGAGCTCGAGCAGCAGTTTGCCGGTATTCTCGCCGGCAAAAAGAGACAATAATGTGTCAGGAAACTGCTCGATGCCGCCCTTGACGATCTGCTCTCGCACGACGAGACGCCCCTCGCCGATCCATGCCGCGAGCTTGTCGATGGCCTCCGGATAGCGATCTTTATAGTCAAACACAATCAGGCCAGTCATCGACGCGCGGTTGGTGATCAATGACAGATAGTTGACAGGTCCCCAGGGTGAGGTCGCGTTGTACTGCGAGATCGCCCCGCACAGCACGATGCGGCCGTGAACCGCGAGCCGGGCCAGAGCACGATCGAGGACCTCACCGCCGACGTTGTCGAAGAAGACGTCGACCCGGTCGGGCGTCGCTTCACGCAGGCGCGCACCGAGATCGTCGTTCTTGTAGTCGATCGCCACATCAACGCCGAGCTCTTCCGTGAGCCACGCGCACTTGTCGCCGCCTCCGGCAACAGCGACCACGCGACAGCCTTCGATCTTCGCGATCTGGACGGCGATGCTGCCGACCGCGCCGGCAGCGCCGGAGACGACAACGGTGTCTCCGGGCTTGATGCGACCGATGTCCCGCATCCCGAAGTACGCGGTGAGACCGGGAATTCCGAGCGCCCCGATGTAGCAGCTGACGGGGGCCAGGTCCGGATCGACGCGAAGCAGGTCACTACCGTCGGAGATCGCATATTCCTGAACGCCAAGCAGGCCGGTGACCCAACTCCCCTCGGGCAGCGACTGGTCGTGGGATGTGACGACACGTCCAACGCCCGGGGCACGCATTACCTCGCCGAGTGCGACCGGCGCGATGTAGGAGGGACGATCCCGCATCCAACCGCGCATCGCCGGGTCGACGGAGATATGGGTCACCTCGATCAACAGCTCGCCCACTCCCGGCGTCGGGATCGGCTGTTCGGTCAGCTCCCAGTTCGACCGCGCCGGTAGTCCCGTGGGTCGTGAGGCGAGCCGCAGCTGGCGGTTCATCGCGCTCACCGCTCACCCACGTCGCCGGTCATCGCCGCAGCAGACCGTCGCTCGACCGAGGCACTTCGGCGATGAAGAAGTCGGGCATCAGATCCGCCTCCTCACCGTCGGGGTGGTAGCGGGCGAGATCGGTGATTCCCGCAGCCGCGAGCACCTCGTCGTCGATCAGCGCGCGACCAGACTGCTCTGCGGGGCTGCGGCGCAGGACCTCGTACGCGGCGTCGGCCATGATCGCCGTGGTGCGCGAGCGAGCGATCGACTCCTCGCCCCCCAGCAGGTTCTCGACCGCGGCCGTCCGGATCGCCGTCCGCGGCCACAGGCAGTTGGCCGCCACGGTCGGCTGATCCGCCGCGAGGCCCAGGGTGATCATCGTCATCCCGTACTTTGAGAGCGTGTAGGCGGAGTTGCCGGCCAGCCAGCGTGGCTCGACGTTGAGCGGCGGGCTGAGGCTCAGGACGTGAGCGTGGTCGCTCGCCAGCAGGTAGGGAAGACAGGTCTTCGTGACGACGAAGGTGCCGCGGGCATTGATCTGCTGGAGCAGGTCGAATTGCTTGATCGACATCTCCGACATCGACGCGAGGTTCAGCACGCTGGCGTTATTGATGCAAATATCGATGCCACCGAACCGATCGACCGTAGCCGCGACGGCATCGGCGACCTGATCCTCGAAACGGATGTCACCGACGATCGGCAGCGCCGCACCGCCGGCCTCCTCGATCGCTGCGGCGGCCGTGTGAATCGTCCCGGGCAAACGGGCCTGGGGTTGATCCGTCTTGGCAATCAGCGCGATGTTCGCCCCGGCTGCGGCCAGGCGCGTGGCGATCGCGAGCCCGATACCTCGGCTTCCGCCAGACATGAAAACGGTCCGTGACTGCAGCGTTGACAATGATTCCTCGCAGTGCTGGGTCGGCGTGGCGAAGCCAGGAGCCGTGCTACATGGCGATTCCACCGTCGACAGGGAGAACAACCCCGGTCACGTAGCCGGCCTCCGGCGAAGCGAGAAAGAGGACGCCCGGCACGATCTCGGCCGGGTCCGCAAACCTGCCGAGTGGAATCAGCGCGTCGAGTCCCTCGCGGATATGGTCGGGAATCGAGTCGATCATGCGTGTCTGGGCGTTGGGCGAGA
>JBEKBL010000213.1:0-4192 GCA_050015415.1 Solirubrobacteraceae bacterium | reverse complement strand
ATGAGGCGATCAAGGCCGGCTGGAGCTTCCCCGAGCCGCATCCCGCGACCGGCCGGCGCGTCCTCGTCGTCGGCTCGGGGCCATCGGGGTTGTCGGTCGCCTACCAGCTGGCGCTGCGCGGCCACCACGTGACGATCCGCGAGCAGGCGCCGAAGGCCGGCGGCATGATGCGCTACGGCATCCCCTCCTACCGCCTGCCGCGCGACGTCCTCGACGCGGAGATCGGGCGGATCCTCGCGCTCGGCGTGCAGCTCGAATGCGACCAGCGCGTCGAGAACCTGCACGAGACGATCCGCGAAGGCGGATACGACGCGACCTACCTGGCGGTCGGCGCCCACATCGCCAAGCACACCGAGATCCCGGGCGGCGCGGCCACGCACATCATCGACGCCGTCGCCATGCTGCACGGCCTCGAGCAGGGCGAGCGGCCACAGCTTGGGCGTCGCGTCGTGATCTATGGCGGCGGCGACACCGCGCTTGACGCCGCGCGCAGCGCCAAGCGCCTCGGTGCGGCCGAGCCGATCATCGTCTACCGACGCACGCGCGAGCGGATGCCGGCGCACGCCAACGAGATCGCCGAGGCCGAGCAGGAGGGCATCGCCTTCCGCTGGCTGTCGACGATCGCCGCAGCCGACGCGGGCCGGCTGAAGATCGAGCGGATGGCGCTCGACGCGAGCGGCTACCCCCAGCCAACGGGCGAGTTCGAGGAGCTCGACGCCGACGCGGTGGTGCTCGCGCTCGGCCAGGACGCCGACCTCGGACTGCTCGCCGGACTCGACGGAATCGAGATCGCCGAGCACACAGTGCGTGTCGACGAGCGCATGATGACCGGGCATCCAGGTGTCTTCGCCGGTGGCGACATGGTGCCGGCCGAGCGCATGGCCGCGGTCGCCGTCGGCCACGGCCGGCGCGCCGCGCGCTGCATCGACGGCTGGCTGCGCGACGTCCCGGTCGGCGCCGAGCCCGTCGCCGATCTTGCGACCTTCGAGCAGATCAACCCGTGGTACTACAGCGACGCGCCGCGCACCGTGCGTCCCGAGCTCGAGAGCATCCGCCGCCAGAGCACCTTCGAGGAGGTCGTCAAGGGCCTCGACGAGTCATCGGCGCTCTATGAAGCGCGCCGCTGCCTGTCCTGCGGCAACTGCTTCTCGTGCGACAACTGCTTCGGCGTCTGCCCCGACAACGCTGTGATCAAGCCCGGCCCGGACGGCGCGCCCTACGCATTCGACCTCGACTACTGCAAGGGCTGCGGCATCTGCGTCGCCGAATGCCCGTGCGGCGCGATCGAGATGATCCCCGAGGAGATCTGACGTGAGCACGCAGCTACGCACGCTCGACGATCTCGACCTCGACGGCCGTCGCGTTCTGCTGCGTGCCGACCTCAACGTCCCGCTCGACGGAGGCCATGTCGCTGATGACGCGCGGATCCTCGCGGCGCTGGCGACGATCGAGGAGCTGCGCCGTCGCGGCGCCTCGATCGTGCTCTGCTCGCACCTCGGACGGCCAAAGGGCGTCGATCCCAGCCTGTCGCTGAGCCCGGTCGCAGCGCGGCTATGCCAGCTGACGACTGCGCCCGTGTCGTTGGCGCCCGCGGTCATCGGAGCGGACGTGCGCAAGCTCGCCGAGATACTCCAGCCCGGCGAGATCCTGCTGCTCGAGAACCTGCGCTTCGAGCCGGGCGAGAGCGCCAACGACGGTCAGCTCGCGGCCGCGCTCGCCTCGCTCGCCGACGTCTACGTCAACGACGCGTTCGGCTGCGCGCACCGCGCCCACGCGAGCACCGAGGGCGTCACGCACCTGCTACCGAGCGCCGCCGGGCTGCTGATGGTGCGCGAGGTCGAATCGCTCGAGGCGATCCTCCACGACCCACGTCGACCTCTCGTCGCCGTTCTCGGCGGCGCCAAGGTCCGCGACAAGATCGGTGTCGTCGCGCGCTTTCTCACGCTCGCCGACCACCTGCTGATCGGCGGCGCGATGGCTTTCCCCTTCCTCGCGGCGCAGGGCCACCGGATCGGTGCCTCGCGCTGCACGCCGGAGGATCTCGAGATCGCGGCCGCGGCGCTCGCCAGCGCAGCCGTCGAGCGGCTCGAGCTGCCGATCGACCTCGTCGTCGCGCAAGAGGTAAGCGTCGCTGCGCCGGCCCTCACGATCGACTCGGTCGAGGTCGACGACGGCTGGCTCGGCCTCGACATCGGCCCGCGCACGGCCGAGCGCTACGCCTCGCTGATCCAGAGCGCCGGCAGCGTGTTCTGGAACGGTCCGATGGGCGTCTTCGAGCTTGCGCCGTTCGCCGCCGGCACGCGCGCGATCGCCGAGGCGGTCGCCGGCAGCCCGGCCACCACCGTCGTCGGCGGTGGCGAGACGGTCGCCGCGATCCGCCGTCTCGGCCTCACCGACAGGATCAACCACGTCTCGACTGGCGGCGGCGCCACACTCGAGCTGATCGAGGGCAAGGCGCTGCCCGGCGTCGTCGCCCTGAAGCGATGAGAAGCGCCCGCGCCACCCACGCGAGCGATCGGCGGACAGCCATCCCGCCTGGGCCGCGGAGCGTGCCGGTGCCTTGCGCCTGCTTGATCATCCTCGACGGCTGGGGCATCGCCCCGCCAGGCCCTGGCAACGCGATCGCGCTCGCGGCCACTCCGGTGATGGACGAGCTGTGGTCGAGTTACCCGCACGCCGAGCTGGCAGCGAGCGGGCCGGCGGTCGGCCTGCCCGAGGGCCAGATGGGCAACTCAGAGGTCGGCCACCTGACGATCGGCGCCGGTGCCGTCATCCCGCAAGACCTGACGCGCATCGATGCTGCGGTTGCCGACGGCGGATTCGCCCGCAACCGCGTGCTTCGCGACGCCCTCCGCGAGTCCCGGCGCGTGCACCTCGTTGGTTTGACCTCCGATGGTGGTGTTCACTCCTCACTCGCGCATCTGCATGGACTGATCGAGATGGCGGCCACGACCGGGGTAGCCGACCTAGTGCTGCACTGCTTCACCGATGGCCGCGACACCTCGCCGACCGCAGGCGTTGATTTCCTCGAGACCGTCGCCGGCTGGTGCGAGACGGCCGGGAAAGCGCGGATCGCCAGCGTCGCCGGACGCTGGTGGGCGATGGACCGCGACAACCGCTGGGATCGTGTGCAGGCGACCTATGACCTGCTCGTCCACGGCCGCGGCGCCCACCATCTGCAAGCCGCGGCGGATGCCGCGCGCGAGGCCTACGCGCGCGGCGAGACCGACGAGTTCATCGCGCCGACGCTCGTTGGTGAGGAGGGCCGCATTCGTCCCGGCGACTCGGTCGTTTGCTTCAACTTCCGTCCCGACCGGATGCGCGAGCTGGTTCGCGCGCTCGCGGAGCCGGGCTTCACCGAGGTCGAGCGCGGCGGCAGCGCGCCGGTCGCGCAAGTCACGACGATGACCCGCTACCAAGAGAGCTGGCCTTACCCTGTCGCGTTCGAGCCGGCGCATCCAGCCGACACGCTCGCCGCGGCCGTCGCGCGCGCCGGCGCTACCCAGCTCCACGTCGCCGAGACCGAGAAGTACGCCCACGTGACCTACTTCCTCGGCGGTGGGCGCGAGCAGCCCGAGCCGGGCGAGCGGCGCGAGCTGGTGGCGTCCGCGCGCGATGTGCCGACCTATGACCTCAAGCCGCAGATGAGCGCGCAGGCGATCGTCGACGTATTCCGCACCGCATTCGGCGAGCAGAGGCCGCGGCTCAGCGTGATCAACCTCGCCAACAGCGACATGGTCGGCCATACGGGCGTGCTCGATGCCGTCGTCACCGCGGTGCAGGTCGCGGACGGTTGCGTCGGCGAGATCGTGGCGAGCGTGCATGCCGCCGGCGGCGCGTGCGTGATCACCGCCGATCACGGCAACGCGGAGCAAATGCTGGCCGCGGACGGCGGGCCCGACACCGCGCATACGAGCAACCCGGTGCCGTTGATCGTGACGGTCGCCGACGCGGTGCTCGCACCCAGCGGCACGCTGGCTGACGTGGCGCCGAGCGTGCTCACGCTGCTCGATCTGCCGGTACCCGACGCGATGACCGGGCACCCGCTGCTCGGCGCCTGCGCAACGACGGAGGTGAAGCCCTGATGAGTACCGCGCCGACACGACACGCCACCAAGTACGTCTACGACTTCGCCGACGGCTCACGCGATATGCGCGACCTGCTCGGCGGCAAGGGCGCGAACCTCTGCGAG
>JBEKBL010000212.1:0-4204 GCA_050015415.1 Solirubrobacteraceae bacterium | reverse complement strand
ACCGTTTCGGTGATCGTGCGGGCGAGTTCGCTCGCCTGCTGCTCGTAGCCGAGGCCTACGAGGCCGCGCCATACGAGCCACGCGCTGTTGATCCACGTCGGTCCCCGCCAGTAGCGACGTAGCCCGTCGAAGTGTTCCTTGAGCGAGAACGCCGGCTCGTCGAGCGCGACCGCGGGCGGTGCGACCGCAGTCCAGAAGCGTCGTTCGTCAAACAGGTACGCCGCCAGGCGGTGGCCGATCTCCTCGGGGAGGTCGGGTAGCGCGAGTGGGGCGAGCGCTGTCCAGGTGAGCGGGATCCGCTCGTCGATAGCCGGGATCACCGCCGGTAGGAACAGCCCGCTCGACTCGTCGTAGCAGCGGGCGATCAGCGCTGGCGTGATCGACGGAAGGCCAAGTGCCAGACGCGAAAGCCCGTGCAGGACGTTCGTCAGTACTTCGCAGACGACCGGGTCACCGTCGGCGCGCACGGCATCGATGCGAAATTCGCGCTGGCGGTTGCTGTGAACCAGCTCGACGAAACCGGGGAGGCCCTGCGCGCGGTGTTGCCAGATCGGGTCGAACTGCGGCGAGGCGTCGCAACCGGACTCGTCGGGCTGGAGGATCCACAGCAGACCGTCCCCCTCGAGGTCACGCTGCGCGCTGATCGTCGCGTGGTGGGCGACGACTCGCGGCTCGAGCGCCGGATCGCCGACCGCGAGGAGCCAGGCGAACGCGAGCGCGGGCGGCTGGATCGTCGCGGTCATCGCGTCGTCGTGGTGGATGACGTTGTAGTAGAGGGCCCGCGGGCCGCTCACGGGGTGCTCCCAGAAGATCGTGTGGCCGATGAAGCCATCGGGCCGCGCTGCGGCGAGGAGCGTCTCGAGCTCGGCGCGGGAGCGGGTGGGGTCGAAGTGGCGCCAGGCGATCGCCGCAAAGCACGAATCCCAGTACCACTGCCAGCGGTAGCGCTCAGGGCTTGGACGGGTGTAGGCGAACGGCACGCCATCGCGCTCGCCGACGGTCCAGCTCGCCTCGAGCGTCTCGCGGCAGCGCTGCTCAAGCGTGGTCATGCACCCAGCCTCGCAAATTCAGAGCCACAACTGATCGCGGAGGACGCAGAGCCAGCGCGGCCGAGTCCATGTATGGCGACCGCGCCAGGCGTGTGGGTAACCTGCGAGCCGTGAGCGACAACTCTCCGGCGATCGTGGTTGAACAGCTCGTGCGCGAGTTCCGCAAGGGACCGCGCGCAGTCGATGGCATCGACCTGGCGGTTTCGCCGGGCGAGATCTACGGCTTCCTCGGCCCAAACGGCGCCGGCAAGTCGACGACCGTCCTGATGCTGACCACGCTGCTGCCGCCGACGAGCGGGCGGGCGACGGTCGGCGGCTTCGACATCGCTCGCGAAGGCTCGCAGGTGCGGGCGTCGATCGGTGCTGCACTCCAGGAGGCCGCGCTCGACGCGATTCTCACGGGCCGTGAGCACCTGCTGCTGCAGGCAACGCTTCAGGGCATTTCGAAAGCGACGCGTAAACAGCGCGCCCAGGAGCTGCTCGAGCGGGTCGGGCTGACGGAGGCCGCAGACCGCCGGGTCGGCGGGTACTCCGGCGGCATGAAGCGTCGCCTGGACCTCGCTCTCGCACTCGTGCACAGCCCGCGGATCCTGTTCCTGGACGAGCCCACGACGGGCCTTGACCTGCAGAGCCGGACCGCACTGTGGAGCGAGGTGGCGCGGCTCGCGCACGACGAGGGCATGACGGTGTTCCTGACGACCCAGTATCTCGAGGAGGCGGATGCGCTGGCCGACCGTGTCGGGATCATCGATCACGGCAAGATCGTCGCCGAGGACACGCCCGCGAATCTCAAGGCCGAGATCGGCAGCCCGACCGTCGAGGTGCTTCCCGCCGACCTCGCAGAGGGCGATGCCGTTGCCGAGGCCCTGACCCGCTTCGGCTCGCCGATCCGCGGCGGTCGTGGCAGCCTCACGGTGCAGCTGCCGGGCGGCGAGGCGCAACTCGCGGAGCTCGTCCGCATGCTCGACCAGGCCGGTCTTCACGTTGCGTCGCTCCACCTCCATCAGCCCTCGCTCGATGACGTGTTCCTCGCCAAGACCGGGCGTAAGCTCGAAGGCGCTGCGGAAGGCGAGGACGAGGCGCCGATCGCGGAGCCACCCGCGCGGGGTAGGAGACGCCGTGGCGGCTGAGCTTGCAAGCACCCTCGAGCAGGTTGGCGCTGTCGGTCGTCGATCGATCACACGGACGCTTCGCCAGCGCGGGCTGCTTGTCTTTCCGATGTTGTTCCCCTTGATCCTGTTCGCGATCAACGGCAGCGCGCTCAGCACGGCGACGAGAATCCCGGGGTTCCCGCCGGTCAGCTACCGCGCGTTCGTGCTCGCGGTGCCGTTCATGCAGGGCGCGCTGTTCATCGCCGTCACGGCGGGCATCGATCTCGCGCGGGATATCGAATCGGGTTTCTTCAACCGGCTCGCGCTGACGCCGCTGCGGGGCAGCGCGCTGCTCGCCGGACAGCTCGGTGGCGCGCTCGTCGTCGCGTGCATCCAATCGAGCGTCTATCTGCTCGTCGGGATCGCCACCGGTGTCGGCATCTCGAGCGGCGTCGCCGGGGCGTTCGTGCTGCTCGCGTTGTCGATCCTGATCGCGTTCGGCTTCGCCGGGCTCGGCGCGCTGATCGCGCTGCGATCGGGGAGCGGAGAGGCGGTGCAGGCCATCTTCCCGTTGCTCTTCGTGACGTTGTTCCTCAGTTCGGCCTCCCTCCCGCGCCCGCTGATCGCGGTCCAATGGTTTCGCGACGTGGCGACCTACAACCCGGTCTCCTACCTGATCGAGGGCATCCGCAGCCTGGTGATCAGCGGCTGGGATGGCCGGGCACTGGCGCTCGGGTTTGGCTTCGCACTGGCGCTCGTGGTCATCAGCATGGGATTCGCGAACGTGGCGATGAAGAACCGGCTGGTGAGGACGTGAGGCGCTTCGTGTTCGTTGCTCGCGCAGTGGCCTGGCGCTCGATCCACAACACCCTCGTCAGCCCGGCGATCCTAGTGCCGTCGATCGTCTTCCCGCTGTTCTTCCTCGCCGCGTTCGCCGGCGGCCTATCGAAGATCGCGCAGGTTCCGAACTTCGACTACCCGCCCGGTTACACGGCATTCCAGTTCGTCTTCGTATTCCTGCAATCGGCGGCGTTTGGCGGTGTGTTCACGGGCTTCGCGATCGCGCGAGACTTCGATTCGGGCTTTGCCCGGCGCCTGCTGCTCAGCGCCCCGCGCCGCAGCGGGATCATCGCCGGATACGCCGGTGGAGCGCTCGCGCGCTGGTGTGTAACCGGTGGCGTCGTCACGATCGCTGCACTGATCGCCGGCATGGACGTTCCCGCCAGCCCGTCTGAGCTCTTCGGCATGCTCGGGCTCGGCATCATGGCGAACATCGTGGCGGCGCTGTGGGCCTGCGGCGTGGCGATGTTCCTTCGCACCGAGCAGGCCGGCGCACTGATCCAGATGCCGGTCTTCGTGATCATCTTCCTCGCGCCGATCTACGTTCCTCTGCGGCTTCTCAGCGGCTGGATCCACGCGGTCGCGCAGGTCAATCCGGCGACGATCGTGCTCGAGGCAGCGCGCGGCCTGCTCGCCAACTCACCGGTCCACGTCGCCTTCGCGTTCGCGCTACTTGCCGGCGGCGTCGTCGTGATGGGCCTGTGGGCTCGACGCGGCCTGACGTCGGCTGAGCGCGCCGGCTGAGCGCACGCGGTCAGGTGGCCTGAGCCGATGGGGCGCCGGGTAGCCTACGCGCTGATCGCTTTCGCGCTGCTCGGCGGCTTCGTGATCCTCTCGACGCCGGCGAGCGGCGCGCTGGCGGATTTCGGAACGGCGCTGCTCGTCGTTGCGCTGCTCGGGATGCTCGGGCTGCTGTGGAAGCTGCTGGGACCGGGGGCGGGATCTGACCGCGAGCGCGAGGCACGCGCGCGCGAGGAGTTCGATCGGACCGGTCGCTGGCCCGACGAGTAGACCCGTAATGCGCGCCGTCAAACGCGCGGAGCCGCTCAGCTTTGAGCTTGGCCCTCACTGCTCGTGGCCGGCACGGCGAGGCTGATCGTGACGCGTGCCCCTCCCGCCGCACAGTTGTCGAGCAGCAGGGCTCCCGAGAGGAGCCGCATCTGGGCGGCGGCGATCGCCAACCCCAGGCCCACGCCGCGAGCGGCGACCCTCGAGCCTGTGCTG